>VXOC01000190.1 GCA_009840215.1 Gemmatimonadota bacterium
GTTACCGGCCGCGGGCTCCCTTCTTTCTCCCCCGCCCGCGCCGGCGGGCGGGGGGGGGGGCGGGGCGGGCGCTCTTCGGGAATTGACGGGGAGCCGGGGCGGATCGTCCGCGGACTCAGAGAGGCTCCGGCTCTCGATCGGGTTCGTGGGCCTTCAGTTGGGCGTTCCTTGTCCAGATGTGGACTCTGTAGTCCGTGGAGGAACCGTACTTTCGCTTCAGTGCATTGGCGACCTCGATGACATCCGAGTTCGTGAGCCCGACCGCGTGCCGAGTCGGATCGGAAGCGAAGGCCCGGATGAATCCGGCTAACTCACCAAGCCCTTTGGACGGAGAGATCAGCCAAGGCCGAGCGCGTGCGATGCTTGATTCGACGTCGGTTGCTATCCGGTGTGCCAAGTGGCGCCTCCGATTACCGTCCGTGACATCGGAGATGTGGTCACAGAACTTGTAGAGGCATCCCGCTGGGACGTGGAAACGGGCTCCTGCCAGCCCGGCCATTCTCTCGCGCAAGCGTGTGGAGAACGTCCGGTCCGAAAAGCCCGGCACGGAGTAGGGCTCCAGCAGATAGCTAGTATCGACGACGAAGATGCGGGTCACTCAGCGAGTCCCGCGAGCCAGCGACGCATTTCCTCGTCCCGACTACTCTCCAGATCCGGGTCGAGGTGCTGGTCCACGATCTGCTGCGTCACCAGGTCCCCAAGCCGACCTCTTTCCAGCAATTCGTCGTAGCGAGCAACATCGGTCAGCGGGAGCAATCGACTGCAGTAGTCCTTCCTGGATCGAAAAGCCAGCACCACGTGCCGCTGCTGTTCCGGGGTCAGCGCGTTCAGGACCGCGGGATTGTGGGTCGACAACAGCACGTTGATCCTTCTTTGCTCGCTCAACCGGGCGATCGCCTGGACAACGGCGGCTACCCGGCTGGGATGCAGGCCGTTGTCGAATTCTTCCACCACCACCGGTGAGTACCTCTCGCCAGTCGCCACGGCAGTGAGCACCGCCAAGGTCCTCAGGGTTCCATCGGAGAGCATCCGGGCGTCCGAGAGCTTATCGGAGTGCTCTTCGTACATTCCGAACATCACGTCGTTCAACTCAGTGGTGACGAAATCGAAGCGGCTGTACGGCTCATCCGGCACCTGTCGGATGTGACGGAACAGCTCATCCAGCTTGTCGGTCCCGTTCAGACTGAGGCTGTACAGTACCGAGGACAGATTGGATCCGTCACGAAGAAGCACGTCGTGGCCAATCCTCTCGTAATCCCGCATTGCGTCCGGACGTGGATCGAAGACGAACGAAGCGTGCAAGTACATCCGAACCCGGCGTATGAGGTCGAGCGAAGCCCGGAGCCGACGGTTCTTCGTGGCGAAGTGCTCGTACTGCGAAAGCGCCGATCTGGTTGCAGACACGGATGCCCGAGGCTTCCGTCCGCCTTGAGCGAAGTTGTTGTACTCCAGCGTGATGTCCGCGGAGGCCGGCCGTCCGCTTCCTTCAATCCCTTGAAAGAGCATCGTGTCGCCATGGAAGAGCGACTCGGCCCTTATTCGCGGCTCGGGCAGGGGTGTCACCGTGACGGAGTATCGCGTTGGCTCATATTGGCCGGACCATCGCATGTTGGCTGAGAACCCTAGCGTGAAGCTGGTGGTTCCGTACCGAGGGCATCCCTGAAGCCCCCCTCGCACATTCAGCGCACCTTCCCTGTCCAGGTCCGTGATTTCCCGGAGTGGGTCTCCGGCGGCGATGGACGCCAACACTTCGATCCCCTCAAGCGCGTTGCTCTTACCCGATCCGTTGGGACCGACCAGGATGGTGAGCGGACGAATGAGTCGAATCCGTGCGTTCCGGAAGCTCTTGAAGTCGATGAAATGGTGCATTTGCTGAGGACTCCGAGGAGGCGATCAGAGGCCGAAGTGGACCGCCCTTCCCAGCCAATCTAGTGATGGCGGTTCTTCTGGACCACGACGGTGCGAGCCGAAGGGCGACCGGCGCTCGTGGGAAGTCTGGCAACGAGGAAGTTCGGAGCGCGGACCGCGGAGCAGCTGTCCCGGGTGCGTGGGGACATCGCGAATCCGGAGCGGCTTGCTGAGGTCTTCGACGCGATCATCGATCCCCCCCATCCCCCGCCACCGCCTGCCACCACCCTCTCCCCTTCTTGACCACCCACCCGTTCTCACGCGCGACCTTCAGCGCTCCGACCACCGAGTAGACCGGGTTCTCGGAAATGAACGACGTTCCGGTCTCCTGAAGGATCGCCAATATGTCGCGGGCGCGAAGCGGCCCCCCGTCATGGCGGAGGATCCCGACGACGCGCACCGCCAGATCCGCCGTCGTCTCCCACTTGCCGCCCGACCCGCCGCCGCCCGGTTCGCCGGGAGTCCCGATGTCGGGAAGCGGTGGGGCGCTCGCCAGCCATTCATCGAACTCGGCCACGAGCTTCCGCGCCTCCTCCACGCGCTTCAGGTAGGCGAGGAGAGCCGGGAGGTCGGGATGGGATGACGGGATCATCTGTTGTTCCATTGAGAGGGGTGGGGGGACCGGCTGTCCCGCCCGGTGTGGCCTGCGGGGTCGTTCCCGGTCGGCTTCATTCCAACGGGTGGTCCTGCCGTGAGGAGCCGGGATTGATCCGATAGTGCTGCTCTATCTGGATTGATCTACTCGCGGCAAACGTAGGAACACAATCTCGATACTGTCAAGGAGGTGATTGGCAGTGATATGGCGATGACCGCTTAGTGATGACGGTGATTTGCCGATCAGTGCCGTCACAGTCGATCCGGCCCCGGCCACCCGCCGACCGGGAACCCGGTCCCGTGGACGGCCATGGGTGAGGAGCGGCACCTCGCCCCCGCTCCGTTCGCGCCGGATCGCTGCGCGAACGAGGACCGGGTGACCGCATTGCGAGACGCGCGAGACTGCCCGGACCCCGTCGGGGCGACGCCGAAGGAGGCTTCCCGGTCCGCGAGACGGAGTTCGCGCCGGAGCTGGACGTTCCTGCCGGTTGGTATGGCCGTCCGGCGTGGCGGGGGCGCTCTTCGGCAAATGACGGGGACGTGGGGACCTGGCGGGGGTGGGTTCCAGTGTCGGATGAGGGCTTGAACGCCAGATGTTGTGGTGCGCGGCCGCCAGGAGTACACATTTTGCGGTTTTCTTGTAACTTCCTACGGTGAGGTCGCCGACCGGCCGGGCGGGGGATTCGACGCTGTGAGACCCTTCCTGGGCGGGTCGGCAGCCTTCTTACCCCCGAAAACAGGAGCATAGCGGTGCGAAACCTCATTTCCTTCACTGTGACGAGTCTGGCCGTGGCGTGTCTGGTCCTTCTTCCGGCGGGTGGGGTCGTGTATTATACACCTCTAACGCTGCCCACGATATTAATCCTGTTGAT
>VXOC01000299.1 GCA_009840215.1 Gemmatimonadota bacterium
GCCCCTCCCCCTCCCACGCCTCGCGAAACACCCGCGCGTACATGTCCATGTCCTCCTTCTTCCCCGCCGTGCACGACCCCGCGTACGCGATCTCGATCTCCACCGGCTCCGCCAGCTCGTCGATGTAGAGCCCGTTCCCCGGATCGCCCGGCAGCGCCACCATCGGCCGCAGCCGCGAGGCGTCGATCTCGATCACCTTGACGTACCCGGCGCCGGGGTCGCTGTACACGCCCTCCACCAGCGCCCGCGCCCGGTCCTCGTCCATCCCGCGCTCTTCGACGAGGAACTCGACTGTACGCTCGTCCGCCGCGACCAGCCCGGTGAAAGCGCCCACCTCGGCGGCCATGTTGGTCATGGTCGCCCGCTCGTCCACCGACAGCCGCTCCACGACCGGCCCCGCGTACTCGATGATCTGCCCGATCGCGTGCCCGTCGCGCACGTACGGATGCCGCAGGATCTCGAGCATTAGGTCCTTCGCGGTGCAGTTGGCAGGCAGCGTCCCGTCCACCACCACCTTGAACGACGGCGGGATCCGCGCCCGCACGTCCTTCGTGATCCACGAGTTGAAGATGGCCGTGGTCCCCACCCCGAAGGCCAGCGCCCCGACC
The DNA here is from genome assembly GCA_009840215.1 of Gemmatimonadota bacterium. Classification (GTDB taxonomy): domain Bacteria; phylum Gemmatimonadota; class Gemmatimonadetes; order Longimicrobiales; family Gaopeijiaceae; genus Bin94. The sequence continues at coordinate 609 of VXOC01000299.1, forward strand.
GCGCCCGCGTGCGGCGTGTGTGAATCGGTCCCGATGATGAGCATCCCCGGCTCGGCGTAGTCCTCCAGGATCTTCGAATGGCAGATCGCCTCGGAACCCATCACGTGCCCCTGCTGCTCCCCGTATAACCGTATTCCCTGCTTTACGGCGAACTCACGCTGCTTGACCTCGAGCTCGTTCGCGACCGCCAGCAGCCCCTGCTCGATCCGCTCCTGGCTCATGACCTTGTGCAGAAAGGTCAGGTGGTCGCGGAAGAAGAGGATCGAATCGGGGTCGAGTACCCTGGCGTCGGCCCCCAGCTTCTGCTCGAAGAAGATCGCGGCCATCGGGGTCACGTACTCGTGCGAGAAGCGGATGTCGGTGCGGAAGAAGCCCGCCTCGCCGGGCTCGGTCCGGTCCGTGCCAATGCGTCCCTCGGCCGCGTCAACGACCCACTTCCGGGCGAAGATCTTCTCGCCGAGGGTCATGGGATTCCCCCCATCCGCCCGCGGCGGCGGCAGCGTCACCTGACCCGCCAGCCGCGCCATATTGAATTCGAACAACCCCCCGTACTCGATGATCTGCCGCGTGATGTCGTCCGTCCCCGCCGTGAATTCGCTCAGCGGGATCGGCTCGCCGGAGCGGATCCGGTCGATGAGCCCGAAGTCGGTTGTGGTGAGGATGCCCAGGTTCTGGCAGTTCTCGTTGTAGATGCGCTCGATGCTCTCGCTGACGACCACCTTGATTCCCGCCATGAGCTCAGCGTACGGGCTCTGCTCGCGGCTCGACCCCTTCCCCCGCCGCTTTCCCGCCACCGAACACACGAAACCACCTGCCTTCACCGTCCCCCGTTCGATCGGCGCTTCGGCCCGCCCGTTCTCGCCCGCGACCTCCAGCCCCAGATACGGGAATTCCCCCAGGGTCTCGTCGTAAAAGAAGCAGATGTAGGCGGGGGTGATCTCGTCGGTGCTGATCTGGTCGCGCAGGCGCGCCTTGAGGTCCGGGGTGAACTCCGGATCGAAACCCTCGTGAAGCTGTTGCCGGATCAGCTCGGCGTCTTCCGCGAGGAAGAGGACGCGGCCGCCGAAAGAGATTTCGGACGGCCTCTTGCGGACTCTCGGGCCGGTTGACCCGGCTTGTCCGCCACTTTGGCCCTCCAGTGGCGGACAAACACCCGGCAATTGGCCCCCGTCGCTCACCGGCGTCAGTCCTTCGCCGCGGGCGTGGCCAGGACGACCCGCCTTCTGAACTGTCCGCTCACCGCCACCCACCCGCCGCGGCGCCACCGCACAGCAGTCCGGAAGCGCCGCCGTGCATCAGCTGAAGTCCGTCCCGCGGATCACGAACACGATGATCGCCGCCACCGCGATCGGCGCCACCCAGCGGATGAAGAAGCGCCACGCGCCGTAGTGGAACCAGCGCGGTTCGCTGCCGTCCACAAGCTCGCCCCGGGTCGACTCGCGTGTCATGAACCAGCCCGCGGCCAGCGTGATGAAGAACCCGCCCGTGGGGAGCATCCAGTTCGACACGAAGTGGTCGGCGGTGGCGAACCAGCCCAGCTTGCCGTCGAAGATGTCTATGGTGGAAAAGAAGCCCTCCGAGGGGACTCCCAAAAGCCCGGGAATCGACAGGACAGCAAACGTGGTGAAGAGGAAGATCGCCGCCCCGGCACCGGTGGTCGCCTTCTTGCGCGTGATCCCGCGCTGGTCGATCAGGTACGCGGACACCACTTCGAGTAGCGAGATCGTCGACGTCAGCGCGGCGAGTGCCACCAGCACGTAGAAGAGCGGTCCGAGCACCACGCCGAAGGGAACCTCGCTGTAGAAGAGTTCGGGGAGCGAGATGAAGAGCATCCCCACCGTCGAGCCGCCAACCTCGTCGCGCATCCCGGCCACCGAGAAGATCACCGAGAACATGATCACGGTGGCGACCAGCGCGATCAGCGTGTCAAGCGCGACGATCGCTCCCGAAGCCTTCACCACCGAGTGCTTGCGGGAGATGTAGGAGCCGTAGGTGATCATCGCCCCCATGCCGAGCGACAGGGTGAAGAAGGAGTGCCCGAGCGCCTCCAGGACCGCCCCCCTCTCCAGTTCGGCGAAATTGGGGCGGAAGATGTGGCCCAGCGCCTCGCCGGCGCCGCTCATGCTGAGCGCGCTGACCAGCATGAGCAACAGGATGCCGAAGAGGATCGGCAGGAAGATCCTCGCGATCCGCTCGATCCCCTTGCTGACGCCGAAGTAGACGATGGCGATGGTCCCCACGCTGAAGCCCAGCGAGAGCACCAGTTGCAGGCCGGTGTTGAGCGCCTGCCCGGTGAAGAGGTCGCCCGCCGCCATGTCCGCCGGGTATCCGCCGAAGGTCCACCCGACGGTCTTCACGAAGTAGAAGAGCGACCACCCCGCGATGACCGTGTAGTAGCTGAGCAGGATGAAGCCGGCCAGCACGCCCCAGCCTCCCACCAGACCTCCCAAGCGGCGCCCCCCCGGCCACTTGGATGCGACGGCGTCCTTCAGCGCCCCCACCGCGCTCTTCTGGCTCCTTCGCCCGATCAGCAGCTCCGCCATCATGATCGGCAGGCCGACCGCGGCGATGCAGATTAGGTAGACGAGGACGAATGCGCCCCCGTTGTTCTCCCAGGTGATGAAGGGAAATTTCCAGAGGTTGCCGAGGCCGATCGCGCTGCCGGTGGCGGCGAGCACGAGGCCTGCGTTGGAGCTCCAATGGTCGCGGGG
>VXOC01000052.1 GCA_009840215.1 Gemmatimonadota bacterium
CCCCATTCGCCGCAGTGCCCTCCACCCCGTCCCCCACGGTTCCCGCCGTCGGTTTCTCTTCCATTCAATCCACCTTGACTGTTTCGGCCGGGTCCAGGCGGGCCGCATGCCACGCCGGGTAGAGCGCCGCCGACAGGCCGATCGCGAAGGTCATCAGCACGCTCTGCACCACATGTTTCAACTCGATGACCGGGACCAGGACCGGATCGAAGGCCACGCCGCCGAAGTTGATGTCCTCGGGCATGAGCCCCGAAAAGTCCAGACCGTCGCGCAGGAAGAGGAACACTACCGCAAAGCCCAGTGCCACCCCCACGATCCCGCTCGCGACGGTGAGCAGGATCCCTTCGATGTACACGACCAGCCCCGTCTCCCGGCCGCTCAGGCCGAGTGCGCGCAGCAGTCCCAGTTCGCGCTTCCGGTGCAGCACCGAGATGAAGATCGCGTTGAGAATCGCCAGGGCCACGATGGCGAAGAGGATGGCGTGGAAGGCCCAGTCGCCTCCGTCGTCCAGCTTGAGCGCCGAGTACAGGTCGGGTTGGGTCTCCGGCCACCCCACCACCTCGACTCCGCCCTCGCTCGCGGCGTCTTCCGCACCTTCGATCACCGGTTCGGTGAAGGACGAATGGGGCAGGAGCACGGCCACGGCGGTGGCGCCCTCCACACCCAGCCACGTACGGGCCGTTCCCAGCGGGATGTGGATCAGCGTCCGGTCCAGCTCTTCGACACCGGTGCGGTAGGTTCCCGCGACGCGGACCAGCTGACCCTCGATGTCGCCCGAGGCGGCCTGCGCCGTCAGGACCATGCGGGAGCCGGTGCGCAGCCCGAGCCGCTCCGCCAGCGCCTCGCCGAGGTAGGCGTGGAGTCGGTCGCCGTCCTGCAGATAGCGCCCGTCCGCGAGATCCTCGTTCAGCTTCGAGAACATCGTTTCGGTCGCGGCGTCGACGCCGATGATGAACGCCGGCTGCGCACCGTCCGGCGACGATGCCAGGCCCCGCGTTGCCACGCGCACCGACGCCAGCGGCGGCTCGGGAGTCTCCGCTTCGGCGAGCGCGGCCAGCGACGCCTCCACCTGCGCCGGACTCATGCGGTCGTCCAGGCTCTCGCTGTCGCGGTAGCCGGGCGCGTTGAAGGTGACGTGCCCCGCACCGAGGCGCACACCCGCGTCGATCCAGTCCTCGTGCGCCCCGTCGGCGATGGTGCGCGAGAGGATCAGGAGCGCGAGGCCCACGGCCATGGCGGCGGCGGTCAGGGCGCTCCGGCGCATTTCGCGGCCCAGGTTGCGGAGCGCGAGCCAGGAGAGGGTCGGCAGGCGGACCATGTCAGCGGTTGGCCAGCACGTCGGCGGGGGGAATGCGGGCCGCCCGCCAGGCGGGGAGCAGCGCGGAGACGACACCGGTGGTGACCAGGGCCAGCGCGCTCACGAATGGCCCCCACACGGAGTACTCGACGGTGAGAAGCGGCCGCACCGCGGAGCCCACGAACGAATAGGTGTCCACGAAGCGGCCCAGGTCGATGGGGTTGTTGTGGATGTAGACCATGAGGGGGACCGCCAGCGCCATGCCCGCGGCGAGGGAGACCACCCCGAGAAGGGTCCCTTCGTAGATGACGATCCGGCCGATCCCGCCCCCCGAAGTCCCCAGCGAACGCGCGACCGCGAATTCGCGGCGGCGCTCGAAGGTCGCGATCAGCATCGCGTTGGCGACCCCGAAGGCGGCCATCCCGAAAATCAGCACGGCGACGACAAAGTTGAACGTGGCCACGTAGTTGACCATGAAGTAGAGCTGGTCCAGAAAGCCCGACCAGGCCTCGGTGCGAAGCCCCGGCGCGACCGCCGCAACGGCCTCCCTGATCCCGGCCGCGGGGATGTCCGGTTGGCGGATCCGCTCCACCGACACCGCCACCTCGTGGATGCGGCCGGGGTCCATCGCCATGAGTTCCGCGAGCGAGCCCATCTCGAGGAGCGCGTAGCTGTCGTCGTAAGCGCCGACGCCCACGCTGAAGACCCCCGACACGGTGAAGAGGTCGTTGCCGGTCGATCCGTCGGCCGCGGGAGCCACCAGAACCACCTCGTCCCCCACTTCGGCTTCGACCCTTTCGGCCATGGCGTCGCCCAGCACGATCTCGCCCGGTCCCGGCATCCGCCCGGCCACGAGCGCGGTCCCGAACCGGCTCACCGCCTCTTCGCGGGCCGCGTCCACCCCCATCAGCACCGCCCCCACCGTCTCGTCACCCGAGCTGACCAGTCCCCCGCCGTAGAGGCGCGGCGCCGCGCCGGTCACCCCGTCCTGCGCCTCCACCGCAGCCAGCAGCGCGTCCATGTCGAGGCCCTCGCGGCCACCCATGGTGCGGTGAATGCTGCGTTCGGGCTGGTAGTCCTCCGCCTGGATCTGCACCTGCCCCGTGGCCACGCGCGTTCCGTTCGAGACGAGCTCCTCCACGACGCCGTCCATGTACCCGATCATGAGGACCGAGGCGACGAACCCGAAGGAGAGGGCGGAGGCGGTCAGAACCGTGCGGCGCCGGTTGCGCCACAGGTTCCGCCACGCGATGCGCCACCAGATGCGGTGGGTCACCGCCGCGCCCGAAGGTTCCGCAAGCTGAAGAAGTCCTCGTCCAGGCCCACATCGAACTCCAGCTCGAGGTAGATGACCACCGTCCGCTCGTCCTCGTCCGCCGGTTGGATGACCGTTCGCGTAGGCACCAACCGCCCTCCCAGGGACCGGAAATCCTCGAAGGCGATCGTGCGCGAGAGCGTCCCGTCCTCATCGTAGTAGCGCGCCCAGAGCGGCATGCGGTCACGCTTCCGGATCTGCTGTTCGATGCGGCCCCAGATCACCGGGGCCTCGGGCTTGGGGGTCATCGTGAACTCCCACACCTCTTCGCCGCCGCGGTCGCCCTCGAAGGAGATGACGATGTCGTAGTCCTCGATGATGCGGCTCTCCTTGACCAGGTCGTCGTTGGTGAAGTGCGAGCCCATCCACGAACCGAGCATCATCGAGGGCGGGATCTTGATGGTTCGGTCGGCGCGGGGCAGGTAGTTCCAGACCTCGTTCTCGACCTTGAGGGTCGCGGTGCCGGCCTCGCGCGGCGGACTGTCGACGCGGATCAGCGAGTGCTCCGTGCCGAGCGACCACACGCTCATCTCGAGGGAGCGCGACCAGTTCTCGGTGTCGATCTCCATGCGCATCCGGCCCGTGCTGGATTCGCCCCGCATGAGGCGGTCGACCCCGTCGATGATCTCGAGGACGCGGGGGTCGGTCTGGGCGGTGGCGGGAGCGGGGGTGAGGGCGAGGGCGGGGACAAGGGCGAGAAC
>VXOC01000203.1 GCA_009840215.1 Gemmatimonadota bacterium
TCCGTCCCCTCCACCCCCGGCACCACGAACGCCCCATACCGGTCCGACACTCCCACCACGGCCGCCGCTTCGCCCGCCACAGCCGAAACCGTCACCTGGGCGAACGCGACAGGCTCCAGGTCCACACTGTCGCGGACCACGCCCGACAGCGTGGCCTGTTGCAGGGCGGCGATCAGAAGGGCGGTGCCGGTCATGGGCGACTCCTGTCCGCGTCGGGTTGGAGGTAGTTGGACCCGGCTGGGTCTCGTGGCGGTTCGTGAGATGAGCGAACCACGGCGAAGAGACTACCATCACTCCCCGCTACCCCACGAACCCGAGAACGATCCGGCCCCGACAGGTGGCCGGCCTCGGACGCTCCGTTTCTACCCCATCGGCACCGTGCGCAGAATCCTGCCCCTCACCCGCTCGAAGATTTCGTCCAGGCTCGTGCCGGTGATCGTGAGGCCGTGGTTCTTGAGCCCCACCACGCAGCGGCTCGGATCGTCGTCCTCGCGCACGATGTCGGCCACCGCCTGGCCCAGTTCATACGTACCGCACGGGTAGTTGAACTCGGTCGAGCGGATGTCCTCCATCCATCCGTGCACGTGCAGGATGGCGCCGACCTCGGGGTGTTCCCGGTAGATCATCCAGTGCTCGATCGCGTCGACCGATACGCGGCGCGGCTCCACGCCGGGCGGGTGGCTCACGATCATTCCGTTCCGCGCGGCGTCGTAGTCCTTCACCATCAGGATGTCCTGGCCGATGACGCTCAGCCGGGACTTGTCGACCCCGCTGGCGCTCATCCAGAACCAGTCGTCGTCGTAGCGCGCCGAGATGTTGCCGTAGGAGAGCCCGCCGATGCCGAAGAGGCGCTTGATGTGCCGGAAGTCCCGCGGCGACAGGAGCTCGTCCATCGGGAAGGGCGCCGGCAGCAGGTCCAGGTCGTCGAGCTGGCGGCCCGCGCGACAGATCGACTCGGTGATCGCGTCACCCTTCCAGAGCTCCTCGGGAAGGTCGTCCTGGAAGAAGTTGTCGATTACCAGCGTCGACGAGGCCATGGGCTCGATGCGCTCGTAGACCTGGCGGAAGTAGCTGTCGCGGCCCGCATGGTTGGAGATGATGTAGTGTCCCTGTTCCATCGTGATGAAATGGGCTTCCGGGTCGCCGTCGCCCTCGGGGACCAGTCCCACGGCAATGTTGGCCAGCGCCCGCGGAAGCATGGGGTATCCCTGGGCGATGTGGTTGGTGAAGGGATGAGGGAACTCGGTCACGGCGCACACGAACACTGCCTGCGCGTGGCGTCTGAAGGGACGCGGCCGCCCCCTGGGAAAGAAATTGAAGACCAGCCTGGCGTCCTCGGGTTCGTCGATAAACCGGTGCCCTTCCGATTCCATCACGTCGCGCAGCCCGTCGGCGAACCAGCGGAAGGTATCGCTGTTCGCTGAACCGACGAATGTGAAGTCCATGGGTTCCCCTTCTTCGTTTGCGGTGGAGAAAAAGCGTAAGCAAGCCGGAGGTCGCGCGCCAGCACCGGGAGCCCGGGGAGAACGCCTCGCGGGGTTCCGCCCGCGGACAGCAGGCGCCGCGCGGACCGGGCAACACACTATCTGCCGGGAGGCGTCTGCCGCTATATTCCCACCAACCAAACCCGCTCCGCCCGGGAAGGCGGAGCCCGTCATGCACCACGGTCCATGGGAGTTCCCGTCAAGATGAGACCCTATGAAATCGTCTATGTCCTCGATTCCGCCCTGGAGCGGGAGGCAGTAGACGAGAAACTCGATTCCTTCCACTCGGTGCTCGGTGGCGAGATCACGGTCGTCGACCACTGGGGCGTCCGCCAGCTCGCGTACCCGATCCGCAAGTCGAAGACCGCGTACTACGTGATCGTTCAGGTCACCACCGACCCGGACGCACTCCCCGAATTCGAACGCCTCCTCAGGCTCGACGAGGAGACGATGCGATACCTGATCGTCCTCAACGAGGGCCAACCCACCTCGGGAGCTTCGGTGCTGGCCGACCGTCCGGTCCTCCGCGCCGCCGAGGAGCCGGAGGACGACGCCCCCGCTGCCGAAGCCGAGGACGAGGGAGAAGGAGGGGATGGCGCGGGAGAGGATGAAGATCAGGAAGAGGGAGAGGCCGGGGAGGATGGGAAAGCCGACGACGCGGACGCCCCCCCCCAGTCCTCCGGCCCGCCCGAATTCTCCGGCGCCCGCGGCCGCCGCCGCCGTCACGAGGGGCCGCCGATCGTCCTCCTCAACTACAAGGACGTGACCACGCTGGCCCGGTTCCTCACGGAGCAGGGGAAGATCCTGCCGAAGCGCACCACGAAGGTTACGGCGCGCTTCCAGCGGCAGCTCGGCACGGCGGTCAAGCGGGCCCGGTTCCTCGCGCTCCTCCCCTACATCCGCGACCACGAGGGGTAGCAGCCCGTGGACAAAATCCCCCCGGCATTCGAGCGGCGATGCATCCGGGCTGGCCGCTTCGCTTCACCTGTCCACGCTGTAAAGTACACATTACATTGTGTCGTGTGTGCTATACATTTTGTCACTCGAACGCTTCGCTCTGCGTTACTCCTCGGGCGAATAGCGCTGCTATTCCCCTCTCGTCGCGCCTTGCCAGCCCGGCGCCTCACCGCTCTCGGTGCTCGGGCGGCTTTATCCACGGACTGCTAGCCATGAAACTCATTCTGCGAGAGACCGTCGCGAGCCTGGGCAACGCCGGCGATGTCGTGAACGTGAAGCCCGGGTACGCCCGCAACTACCTGTTGCCGCAGGGCCTCGCCTACACGGCCTCGGCGGCCAACCTGCAGAGGATCGAAGCGGAGGCCGCGCGCCGCGAGGAGCAGGAGCGCCGCGACTACCTGGAGGCCAACCGCCAGGCGGCGCGGCTCGAGGACCTAACCATCAATGTGACCGCGCGCGCAGGAGAGGAGGGACAGCTCTTCGGCTCGGTGACCGTGCGGGACATCTGCGAGAAGGTGGAGGAGGCGGGGATCGACTTCGAGCTCGACCGGCGGGCCGTGCACCTCTCCGAACCGATCAAGTCGGTGGGCGAACACCGGGTTCCGATCCGGTTCCAGTCGGGGGTGGAGGTCGACCTGCTCGTAGTCGTGGAGGCCGAAGAGGATTGACCGGCCGGCGCAGCCGATGAGCGGGCAGGACGCCTTCGAGATGCCGTCGCATGTCGGAAGGGCCGTCCGCTACGCCCAGGAGCGCAAGGCGGAGGACATTTCGGTTCTGGACCTTCGCCACATCTCCAGTGCCACCGACTTCTTCGTGATCGTCACCGGGCGCTCGGACATCCAGGTGCGCGCGATTGCCGACCATATCCTCGATTCGGCCAGGGGCGACGGCAACCGGCCCGACCACGTCGAGGGCCTGAAGGAGGGGCGCTGGGTGCTGCTCGACTACATCGACTACGTGGTGCACATCTTTCATCCGGCCGTGCGGGACTTCTACCGGCTCGAGGCCCTGTGGGGGGACGCCCGGTCCGTCGTGATCGGCGACGAGGCGGGCCCATGAAGCTCAAGTCCCTGGACCTGCACGGTTTCAAGTCCTTCCCCGACAGGACCCGCATCCGTTTCCACGACGGGATCACGGCGATCGTGGGACCCAACGGGTGCGGCAAATCCAATATCGGCGACGCCATCCGGTGGGTGCTGGGCGAGCAGAGGCCCACCGCCATACGCGGCGCCCGCATGGAAGAGGTCATCTTTCAGGGCACGGTGTCGCGCGGCGCGCTGAACCGCGGGGCCGTGTCGATGGTGGTCTCCAACGACGACGGCGCGCTCCCGGTTCCCTTCGAGGAGGTGGAGATCGGGCGCACGGTCTTCCGGGACGGGGGTAGCGACTACCGCCTCAACCGCTCTTCGTGCCGGCTGCGCGATATCGTGGACCTGTGCCGGGACACGGGACTGGGGGCCAACGCGTATTCGATCATCGAGATCCGCATGATCGACGCGATCCTCTCGGAGCGCACCGACGAGCGCCGCTCCCTCTTCGAGGAGGCGGCCGGGATCGGCAAGTACAAGGACCGCCGCCGTGCCGCGCTGAGGCGCCTGGAGACCTCGGAGACCGATCTGCAGCGTGTCGAGGACGTGATCGCCGAGGTTCGGAGCAAGGTCCGGTCGCTGGCGCGCCAGAAGGGCAAGGCGCAACGGTTCCGCGAACTCCGCAAGCGCAGGCTCGATGTCGAGGTCGCGGTGGCCAGGCTGGACATGGTCGAGTTGGAGGCGCGGCTGGCGCGGATCGACGGCGAGCTCGAGAAGGGGCGCGAAGAGGCCGCCGGGATGGCGGCGGGGCTGGGTGCGGCGGAGGCGGCGCTGGAACAGGCCCGTCTGGAGCACCTCGAGGCCGAAAGGGCGCGGGTGGAGGCGGCGGGGCGTCTCGACGCGGTGGCGACGGAGCTTGCCACGGTGGAGAAGGCGGTGGCCGTCGCGGAGGAGCGGATCGCGGGGGGAGACCGCCGTCTCGCCCAGATCTCGGAGGAGGAGAATTCGCTGGCGGCGCTGCAGGCCCGATCGGAGGACGAGGTGGCGACACTGGAGGAAGAGCGGGAGAAATGTAAACTAGGGTTGACAGAATGTAAATCGGAGTTGACATCGCGCGTGGCCGCGGCCGCCGAGGCCCGGGATCGCATGGAGGCAGCCCGCGACCAGGTCCGGGGATTGGAGGAGCGGGCCAGCGGGATCGCACGGGATATCGCCCGCGCCGAGGGCGACCGCGACAGCGCCCGTCTGCAGTCCCGCGAACTGGGGCACAGGTTCGATCGTCTCTCGGCCGAGTCCCGCGAGGGAGCCGGGGCGCTCAGGGACCTGCAGTCGCAGGGCGACCTCTTCGCCGACCGGCGCCAACAGCTGGCCCGGGGCGCCGCCGAAACGGAGGCGGCGCTGGATGGAGCACGCCGCCGGGTCGCCCTGGTGCGGGAGCGGCTGGCTGCCGCAGGCAACACCGAGAGGGAGGTGGAGGGACGGGTTGCGGGGCTCGAGGCGGAGTTCGGGGCGCTGGAACGGATTGGCGCCTCCCGCGAGGGCATGGCGGAGCTGGCACGCGCGGCCCGCGAGGCGTTGCCGGGGTGCGTGCATGGGGTCCTGTCGGACTATCTGCGCGTGACCGGGATCGCTCCGCGCATGGTGGACGCGGTGCTGGGACGGTTCGGTCTGGCTCTTGTGGTCGGAAGCGCGGACGACGCGGGCCGCGTGGCGCGCTGGTTTCATGGGGAGCCCGGTCGTGAAGCCGGTCTCGTGCTGCTTCCGCTGGATGCGGTCCCCGAAGCGCGCGGGCCGCTTCCCGCCGGCGTGACGGCATTCGGTGAGGGCGGGCCGTGGGCCGAGGCACTGCTCGGGGCGGTGAGATTCGGTACCGGGGCATCGTCGCCGCCGCCGGGCGATGCGGACGGTGATACCGACGACGGGCAACACCGCGCCGCCTCCGCCGACGGCGTCTGGACCGATGCGCTGGGGGCGCTTCACCTCGTCCCCCACCGCGGTGCGGAAGGGCGCCTGGAGCGCAAGAGCCGGCTGAAGGCGCTCGAGTCCGCGCTCGAGTCCGCCCGGCGCGAGTTGGTGGAGGCGCGCGAGACCCGCCGCCTCCTGGACCGCGAACGCGAAGACTGTGAGAGGGAAGCCGACTCGGCCTCGGAACGCTTCCTGGCCAGGCGCGACGAAGCCCGCGCCGCCGAGGCCGATGCCCTGGCCCAGACCGATCGCCGCGCACGGCTGGTCCGCCACCAGGAGGAGATCTCGCGGCAGCTCGAGGGAACCCGTTCGGCGCGCGACCGGGCGGTGGAGCGGGGAAGGGTGGCCGCGGAGGAGGTGAAGCGGATGCGCGAAGACGAGGGGGCGCTGACAGGCCGGCTGGACCGGTTGCGCACGGTGCACACCGCGGCCCACGCCGAGTGGGAACAGGCGCGCGCCGCCGAGTCGGAGATGGCCGTGCGCGCGGCCCGGCTGGAGAGTGAGTTTGCCCGGCTGGCCGGACGGCTCTCCGACACGGAGGCCGCAGTGGAACGCGCGGCTGCCCGAATCGGGGCGCTGGCCCGCGAGGCCGATACGCTGGGTGCCGAGACGGCCGCGGCGCGCCAGACCCGCCGGGAGGGCCGGGAGTCCCTCCAGACGCTCTTCGCCAGGAGGGACGAGGTGCGTGGCGTGCTGGCCGAGCACGACCGCGCCCTGCGCACCGCCTCGGAGACGGTGGCCGCGGCGGAGCGGCGGGCCCGGGAGGTCCGTGACCGGGAACGCGCTGCGATCGGACGCGAACACCAGCTGGAGATGGAGCGCCAGGACATCCGCAACCGCGCCGCGCGCATCGGGGAGCGGCTCGAGACGGAGTGGGGACGGTCGCTGGAGATCCTGGTCGAAGAGGCCGGGCCCGCGGAGGGGGACCCGGAAGAATTGCGTGCCGAACTGGCGGAGATCGTCACGAAGCTGGGGCGGATCGGGGCGGTCAACATGCTTGCCGTCGAGGAACACGCCGAGGAGAGCGGACGTCTCGACTTCCTGGTGCGGCAGCAGGAGGACCTGGTGGCCGCGCGCAACGACCTGAGGGCGGCGATCCGGCGGATCAACGCGACCGCCACCGATTTGTTCATGACCAGCTTCGAGGCGATCCGGGAGCACTTCCAGCGCACCTTCGAGCACCTCTTCAGCGGCGGCGAGGCCAACCTGTGGCTCTCTGATCCGGAGAGTCCGCTCGAGTCGCGGGTGGAGATCCATGCCGCGCCGAGGGGCAAGCGGACGCAGCGCATCGACCTGCTGTCGGGCGGTGAACGCGCGCTGACCGCCCTGGCGCTCCTGTTCGGGATCTACCTTGTGAAGCCGAGCCCCTTCTGCGTCCTCGACGAGGTCGACGCTCCCCTGGACGAATCCAACATCGGGCGTTTCATCCGCCTCCTGCAGAACTTCAAGGCCGACACCCAGTTCGTGGTGATCACCCACAACCCCCGGACCATCGAGGCCGCCGACTGGATCTACGGGGTGACGATGGAGGAGCCGGGGGTGTCGTCGATCGTTGGCGTACGGCTGGAAGGGACGACGGGAGCGGCGGGAACGGCCGCGTGACGCCGGTCCTCACCGTCATCGGTTCGGGAACGCTGGTCCCGTCCGGGGAGCGGTCTTCCGCCTGCCACCTCCTGGAAGCGGGCGATCACAACCTCCTGCTCGACCTGGGGCCCGGCGCCGTTCACGGGATGGCCCGTCACGGCAAACCCTGGTGGCAGGTCACCCACGTGGTCTTCACGCACTACCACACCGATCACTTCGGCGACCTTCCCCACCTCCTCTTCGCCCTCAAGTGGGCGGTGCCCTCGCCTCGCGGCCGGCCCCTTCACGTGCTGGGCCCGCCCGGGCTCCTGGCCCGCGTGGCCGCGCTGCGGCGTGCCTTCGGCGACTTCATCGTCGATCCCGGATTCGAGGTCGCCTATCAGGAGGTGGACCGTCGCGGGAGCTGGGTGGGTGACGACACGGACGCGCCGCGGCTGCGCTTCCTGCCCGTTCCGCATACGGACCACTCGATTGCGATCCGCGTCGCGACACGGGGCCGCTCCCTCGGCTACACCGGCGACACGGGACCCGATCCCGCGCTCGGCCCGTTCTTTCGCGGCGTGGACATCCTGGTGAGCGAATGCGGCCAACCGGACCCGCCCCCGTCCCCCTCCCACCTCTCCCCGGCGTCGGTCGCGGCCATGGCGCGAAGTGCGCGGCCCGGCGTGGTCGTCCTCACCCACCTCTACCCGCCCCTCGACTGCGCCTCGGCCCCCCGTCTCGTTCGCGAGGCGGGCTACGAGGGGAGGGTCGTCTGCGCCCGCGACGGTGACGGTTTCGCGCTGAAGTAGCGGCCCGGGCATCGCCGGGACCGGCGGACCTGCGACGATGGGAGGTCGGCGCGGCCGCGGTGCCGCCCGTGGAACTTCGCGGCCACCTTGTTTAGGATCATCCTCCGTTCCTTCACCACTGGAGAAGCAGCGACGTGCTGATCGTCATGCACCACCGGGCCACGCCGGAGCACATCGAGCGGGTCATCGAGACCATCGGCGATATGGGATACCGGGCCAAACCCATGCCGGGTCACCAGCGGACCGCCATCGGCCTCGTCGGCAACGACGGGAGGGTGGACTCTGCGCGGCTCGAGGGCCTCCCGGGCGTTCACGAGATCATCAAGGTCTCCAAGCCCTACAAGCAGGTCTCGCGCGAGTGGCGCGAGGAGAGCACCCTGGTGCGGCTCGGCAACGGGACGGTGCTGGGCGGACCCGAGGTGGTCATCATGGCGGGTCCGTGCTCCGTCGAGGGACGCGGGCAGATCCTGGACATCGCGGCCCGGGTGCGCGACATCGGGGCGAGCGTGCTGCGCGGGGGAGCGTTCAAGCCGAGGACATCGCCGTATTCGTTCCAGGGGCTGGCGGAGCGGGGGCTGGAGCTGCTCGCCGAGGCGCGCGAACGGACGGGACTGGCGATCGTGACCGAGGCCATTGACGCGGATAGCGTGGCCCTGGTCGCCGAATACGCCGACATGATCCAGATCGGGACGCGCAACATGCAGAACTACCCGCTGCTCAAGAGCGCCGGCCGGGCCGGGAAGCCGGTGCTCCTCAAGCGGGGAATGTCCGCTACGATCACCGAACTTCTCCTGGCGGCCGAGTATCTGCTCAGCGAGGGCAATGCGGACGTGGCGCTCTGCGAACGGGGGGTGCGCGGCTTCGATCCGTCGACGCGCAACGTCTTCGACCTGACCGCCATTCCCGTGGTGAAGTCGCTTACGCACCTGCCCATCGTGGCCGATCCGAGTCATGCGACGGGGGCGCGCGACAAGGTGACGCCGATGGCCCGGGCGGCGGTCGCGGCCGGTGCCGACGGTCTGATCGTCGAGGTGCACCCCAACCCGCCGCAGGCGCTCTCCGACGGGGCGCAGAGCCTCTACCCGGAACAGTTTCGCGAGCTGGTGTCGCAGTGCGGCCCCATTGCGAGGGCCATCGGGCGCTCGCTGGCGCGGCCGCCGGCGCCGGTGGCGGTTGGAGCGGTGCACGCGGGGCGCTGACCGCGCGACGCCCTGTGCCGGCGGGATTCCCCGGCCGGGATTGCCAGTCCCGTTCCGCCATGTAACCGCCCGCTCACGGTGCCGAAATTATACGCCATGGCAAACCTGAGGCAGTCCCTCGGACGCCGCGGCGAGGATCTGGCGGCCGCCCACTTCGAGGACCGTGGCTGGACGGTGCTGGCGCGCAACTACCGGGCCGGGCCCAAGGAGATCGACCTGGTAGCCGCCCGTGGAGGCGTCGTGGCCTTCGTGGAGGTGAAGGCTCGCGCCACCGCGACCGGCGGAACGCCGCTCGAACCCATCCGTTTGCTGAAACGCCGGGCGGTCGAGACCGCGGCCCGGCGCTGGATCCTCGAGAACGGACGGCCCGGCATCACCTACCGGTTCGATGCGGTCGCCGTGCGAATCAGGGGACCGGCACACGAGATCGAGCACATCCCCGACGCCTGGCGCCCCGGGCAATGGTGACATCCGGCGGTCGGGCTGGCGCGTTGACGCCCCCTCCCGCGTCCGGGTAGCTTTGCTGGTGCCCCAGGTCCGCGGGGCGGAAGCCCATGAACCCCGTCAGGACCCTGCAGGTAGCAGCGGTAAGTGAGGTGACGGTCGCCGCGGAGTGCCTGGGGCACCTTGCGCCCCTGTTCAGGCCAACCACAGCAGCCCCCGTCACGACCCTTTGTCCTACCTCGCCCTGGCCCGGAAGTATCGGCCCCGCCGCTTCGGCGAGGTGCAGACGCAGGAGCACGTTTCCGAGACGCTGAAACGCGCCGTCGCGGGAGACCGTGTCGGGCACGCGTACCTGCTGTGCGGTCCCCGGGGGGTCGGCAAGACGACGGTGGCCCGGATCCTGGCCATGGCGCTCAACTGCCCGCGCCGCACCCCCGAAGGGGAGCCGTGCGGGGAGTGCGAGGACTGCGCACGCATCTGGGCCGGACACACCTCGCTGGACGTGGTCGAAATCGACGCGGCCTCCAACCGGGGCGTGGACGACGCGCGTGAACTGCGGGAGCGGGCCATGTATGCGCCTTCGGAGGAGGAGCGCTACAAGGTCTACATCCTCGACGAGGCGCACATGCTGACGCGGGAGGCGTGGAACGCGCTGCTGAAGATCCTGGAGGAACCGCCCCCGAGGGTCATCTTCTGCTTTGCCACCACCGAGGCCCGCAAGATCCAGCAGACCGCTTCGCCCATCCTGTCGCGCTGCCAGCGCTTCGACTTCCGGCGGATCGGCACCGGCGACATCATGCGCAGGCTGCAGGAGGTGCTCGACAGCGAAGGCATCGCCAGCGACCCCGAGGCGCTGCGGGCCATCGCGCGCAAGGCGAACGGGGGCATGCGGGACGGCCTGTCGCTCCTCGACCAGGTCCTCGCCCTCTCCGACGACGAGGTCTCGGTGGACGTGGTGGTGCGTGTGCTCGGTGTGGTCGCCGAGGAGCGATACCTGGAACTCTTCGACCTCGTGGCCGGGCACCGGCACGGCGCGGTATTCGACTTCGTGGAGGCGCTGATCGACGAGGGACACGACCTGGTCGAGTTCTTTCACGGCCTCGCGGAGAAACTGCGCCTCCTGCTGCGGCTGTCGCTCGACCCGGATTTCGTCCCGGGCAGCATGACCGGCGAAATGCGCGACGCCTACGCCCGGCGCGCGGAAGCCTTCTCGCCCGGCGATCTGGTGAGGATGCTGGCGATGTCGTCGGGCCTGGAGAGCGACGGCAGCCTGAGGCGCACGGGGAGGCCCCGCGTGCTCATCGAGATGCTTCTGCTGCGGATGAGCTACATGGATCGCACCGTGGAGCTCGAGGAGATCATCCGGGCGCTGGGGGGAGCGCCGGCGCCTGAACCGGAATCCGCGCCGCCACGGGAGCCGTCCGGTGGGGTGACATCGCCGGACCTGCCATCGGAATCGCCGTCGGGCCGCGCGCCGGCTCCGTCGCCGTCGGACCCGGGATCCGGAGCAGCTCCACCTCCCGCGCTTGCGTCCGCGCCGCTGAAGCCGTCGTCTCTGGCGGAGGGATGGGATGCCGTGGTGGAGGACGGGAAGCGAATCGGACCCGGACTGTCCACTTTTCTGCGCGCGGCCACAGTCGTCGAGGAGACGGCCGGCGGGGTGTTGGTGCTCCGCGTACCCGGAGCGCTGGGCAGTGAACGGTTGGCCGGTGCCGACGTACTTCCCAGACTCGAAGAGGCGCTGGCCCTTCATTCGGGGCGCGATTCTGCCAAGATTTCAATCGTTGCCGAGGACGGCGGATCGGAGACCGGTGCGGGGGCCGCGGCCAACTCGGCGCGGGTGAGCCGGGAAACGGTGCGGGCGACCCGGCTTCAGGAGCTGGTTCGCAGAGCACCGTATCTTGAACGGGCCGTCGCGGAGCTCGATCTCGAGCTCGTGGACTGATCCTCGGGGAACCGGCGTATTCGAGAGCAACGCAACAGCGAATCACAGACGATTCAGGGAGTATCAAGAGCGGATGACGACGAATATCCAACAGTTGATGAAGATGGGTCAGCAGCTCCAGAACAGGATAAAGGAGCTTCAGGACAGCCTCCAGACGGAGGAGTTGGTCGCTTCTTCCGGCGGCGGCATGGTAACGGCCCGCGTGACGGGCAAGGGCGACCTCAAGAGCGTCACGATCGACCGCGAGGTGATCGACCCGGAAGACCCGGAGATGCTCGAGGATCTCGTGGTGGCGGCCGTGGCGGAGGCGCAGAAGCGGGCGCGGGATTTTTCGGAAGAGCGGATGCGGGGAGCGGCGGGCGGGTTGCCGGTCAATCTCCCCGGGCTCTTCTAGCCCGATTCCGGAGTCCGTTCCGGCCCGGCCCGTGTCCGCGATCGATGACCTGACCCGGGAGTTGCGAAGGCTTCCGGGGATCGGCGCCAAGACCGCGCTTCGACTTGCGTTTCACATGATCAAGGGACCGAGGGAGGACATGCGTCGCCTTGCGGGTGCGCTGACGGATGTGGCGGAGCGGATACATCCCTGTCCGCGTTGCGGGAACTATTGCAGCGCCGACGTCTGTTCGGTGTGCCGCGATCCGTCGCGTGACCGGAGCGTGATCTGTGTGGTGGAGGAGGCCTACGAGGTGGGAGCCATCGAGCGCACCGGGCAGTATGGGGGACTTTTTCATGTCCTGGGGGGCCGTCTTTCGCCTCTGGACGGAGTGGGACCGGGCCAACTCGACATCGAGGGCCTCCTGGATCGCGTGAGCAATCAGGAGGAGAAGCCGAAGGAAGTCATTCTGGCTACCAACGCGAGCGTGGAGGGCGAGGCCACCGCCGTCTACCTGGAGACGCTGCTGCGCCCGCATGACCTGCGGATCACGCGCCTGGCCCGGGGCATTCCGGTCGGGAGCGACCTGGAGTACGTCGACGGGACCACGATCGCCGAGGCGCTGGCGGGTCGGCGGCGGGTGGGAGGAGGCCGCGCATGAGCAGCCGGGCACGACGCATCGGGTTGTTTCTGCTCGGAGTCGGCACGGTAGCGGCTCTGGGGGCGCTCGTGCTGCGCGACCAGGTCATCCGTCACCGGCGGGACCTCTTCAGCTCGAACCCGGTCCGGCGGCTGGCGGCGCTCAGGCACCTGAACGGCGAGCCCGCCACGGTTGACGCAATCACCGTGCTGCGCGACTTCAGCGCCTGGGAGCCGCGACGCCTTCTCAGAAACCAGGCGGCGGCCGTTCTCGAGCGTATGGAATCGGAGTTGCGGCACGGAGCGCGATCCGCATGAACGTGCCCAACGCCATCAGCATGGCAAGGATCGCGGCCTGCCCCGTGATTACCTGGCTCGCGCTGGCGCCCGGCACGGTGCATCGTTATGCCGCGTTCATCCTCTTCGTCCTGGCGGCGCTGTCGGATGTCTGGGACGGCCACCTGGCGCGAAAGCACGGATGGATCACGGACACCGGCAAACTGCTGGACCCCGTCGCCGACAAGCTCCTGCTGGCGAGCACCTTCATCCCCTTCTACTTCATCACGCGCAGACCCGACGCACTCGATGCGATGCCGTGGTGGGGAACCATGCCGGTGTGGGTTCTGGTCGTGATTCTCGGGCGCGAGCTCTTCATCACCCTCTTTCGGGGCTACGCGGCGCGGCGCGGCGTGGTCATCGCCGCCGGAAAGTCGGGCAAGTACAAGGCGCTGATCCAGAACTTCTTCATCGGCGGGTTGCTGTTCTGGTATGCGATCACGAGTACGGCGGCCGCGCGCGACTGGTCAAGCGGAGTGTGGAACGCGTGGCGGCACTTCAATTCCGCCTGGATCGGCATCATGCTGGCCGTCGCCATCGGGCTCACCGTCTTCTCCATGGGGGACTACCTGTGGCGGTACCGGACCCTGGTAAGGGACCATGCATGATGGCGGGAGAGACCGGGCAGGAGCCCGGGCCCGCAGGCTTGCGGAACGACTGTCGGCCGCGGCGGTCGCCGGCGAAGTAAGGGTCGCTACCGCCGAGAGCTGCACGGGCGGGCTGCTGGCCGCCGCGATCACCGACCTGCCCGGAGCGTCGGAGTACTACGCGGGTGGAGTGGTGGCCTACGCGAACGATGTCAAGGTTCGCCACCTCGGGGTCGAACCCGGCGATTTGGAGTCCCGTGGTGCCGTTTCCGAGGCGGTGGCACTGCAGATGGCCCACGGGGCATGCCACCGGTTTTCGGCCGATCTCGCGATGGCGGTCACCGGAATCGCCGGACCGGGGGGAGGCACGCCCGAAAAGCCCCCGGGAACGGTCTGGATGGCGGTTGGATTGGCCGACGGGACCGGCAGGGCGCAAGTCAGGCGATTCGCGGGTGATCGGCAGGCCGTCCGGGCCCGGAGCGTCGAGGAAGTAATGGTGATGGCGCTCCAGGCCATCGTGCGCTAGAGTCCGGCGCGCCGTGAGGATGTGGACCGGAAGCCGCGATTCCACCAAGTTGGAGCACACCTTTCCGGCAAGAGATACAAGACAAGCGACAAGATGAACTCCTCTGAACACGTTCCCGGAGACCAGGCGGCCGAGGCGGAATCCGGTCCTGGCGACGATTCGGGCGCCATCGGCCGGGAAGCCGGAGCGGCGCCCGAAGATGTGGTCGGCGAGGCGCCCGACCCGGAAACCGGCGCCCGCCCAGACCCCGAATTCGGCGAAGCGGAGACGGAGGCGGCAGCCTCGCCCTCAACGGATGGGGAAGAGCCCGCTGCCCCGGACGAAGATCCGCGGGAACTGCGAACCGAACGCGACCAGGCCAGGGATCGGCACCTTCGCCTGGCCGCCGACTTCGACAACTACCGCAAGCGCACCGAGGACAGGTTGCGCCAGCGCTGGGACCGCGCGCAGGCCGATCTGGTCTCCCGCATGCTGGAGCCTCTCGACGACCTCCTCCGGGTGACGGCGCTCGAGCCCGAGAGCGCTTCGGTCGAGGCGATTGTGGAAGGCGTGGACCTGGTGGAGCGCAAGTTCTTCCGAGTGCTCGAAGAGGCCGGGGTCGAGGTTGTCGACCCCGGGGGCGAGCAGTTCGACCCGAACACGATGGAAGCCATGATGCGCGTACCGGCCGGCCGCGAGGAGGACGACGACCTCGTGGAGCGGGTCTTCCAGAGGGGCTACACCTTCAAGGGACTGCTTGTCCGGCCCGCGCGCGTCAGCGTCTACAAGGCGTAGCGGACTCGTGGAACACCGCCAGCCATGACCAGGGCCGACAAGGACTACTACGCGATTCTCGGAGTCGACGAGAAGGCCGACGCGGCCGCGATCAAGAAGGCATACCGCAGGCTGGCAAAGAAACATCACCCGGACGCGAATCCGGGGAATCCCCGGGCGGCCGAGCGCTTCAAGGAGGTCGGCGAGGCGAACGGAGTCCTCTCCGACCCGCAGAAGCGGAAGAAGTACGATCAGATGCGCAAACTGGGCGCCTTCGGCTTCGGCGGACCCGGGGCGGGATCGTCGCGCCCGCAATCGACGTCCGCGCCGGGGTTCTCCTTCGAGGACCTGGGGGGACTCGGCGGCTTCTCGGAGATCTTTTCGTCCATCTTCGACCGGGGCCGGAAGAGCCGTCCGTCGCGCCCCTCGGGTCCCAGCCGCGGAGAGCACGTCGAACTCGGCGTCGACGTTCCGTTCATGACGGCCGTGAAGGGTGGGAGGGTCCCCGTCTCCGTCTCCATCAACGAGGAGTGCGCCACCTGTCTGGGTTCGGGCGGAGCCCCCGGGACGGACTGGAAGAAGTGCAACGAGTGCAAGGGATCGGGGAGCGTCTCCTTCGGCCAGGGCGGGTTCGCGGTCAACCGTCCCTGCCCGGCGTGCATGGGGCGCGGCGAGGAGCCCGAAAAGGACTGCGGCGTGTGCGGCGGATCCGGCAAGCTCCACCAGAAGCGCAAGATCCAGGTCTCCGTCCCCGTGGGTGTCAAGTCCGGTGCGAAGGTCCGGCTGACCGGGCAGGGTGAGCGTGGCCGGAAGGGGGGTGCCCCGGGCGACCTCATCATCACATTCAAGGTCGAGCCGCACCGCTTCTTCCAGCGCGAAGGCGCCGACATTCACGTGACGGTGCCCATCAACCTGGCACAGGCGACTCTGGGTTCCCGGATCCGGGTCGGTACGATCTGGGGCAGGAAGGTCGTGCTGCGCGTCCCCGCGGGTACCCAGCCCGGCACGCGCTTCCGGATCGCCGGCCAGGGAATCAACCGGGACGGGAAGACGGGTGACCAGTACGTCGAGATCAAGGTCGAGATTCCCGAGTCGCTTACGGAGGATCAGGAGGCCCGGATACGCGAGTTTGCCGACGCTTCGGAGATGAAGTGGTAGTTTCGGCGGTCCCCGGGGCAGCCTTTCCTGTTCAGTAGGGCGTGTCGGTGACGCGCTCGATGCGTCCGCCGCCCACCACCCGGTCCCCGTCGAAGAAGACGCTCGACTGCCCCGGAGTAACCGCTCGCGCCGGTTCGTCGAAGCGCAGTTCGATCCCATCCCCCCCCGACCCCGCCACCGTGCACGCGAGCGCAGGCGACCGGTACCGGACCTGAACGTGCAGACGCCGGTCCGGTTCCGGTGGCTCGGTCAGCCAGTTCAGGCCTCCGACCACCACGCCGCCGACTTCCAGCAGATGCCGCGGCCCCACCACCACCTCGCGCGCTTCCGGCCTGATCTCGAGGACGTGGTATCGCTCCGAACGTCCCCCGCCGATCCCCTTGCGCTGCCCGACGGTGAAGCCGGAATAGCCGTTGTGACGACCCACGATGCGACCGTCCGTATCGACGATCGCGCCGGGTAGGAGGGCGGGGTGGGTCGGCAGCAGCCTCTTCGCCAGAAGGTCCCGGTAGTCCCCGGTCGGGACGAAGCAGATCTCCTGGGACTCGGGCTTGTCGGCGGTTGCGAGGCCGAGTCGACGTGCCCGCGAGCGGACCTCGGACTTGGTGAGGTCCCCCAGCGGGAAGTGGAGCAGGTCCAGAAGGGCGCCCGGGAGGCCCCAGAGGAAATAGGACTGGTCCTTGGAGCTGTCCCGGCCGCGGAGCAGCCGAGGTTCGCCGGCGCCGCGGTCCAGGCGCGCATAGTGGCCCGACGCGACGCCGTCGCACCCCAGCACGCGGCCGCGTCTCATCAGGTCCCTGAACTTGGTGTTCGAATTGCAGCTGACACACGGGTTCGGGGTGCGCCCCCGCCCGTACTCGGCCACGAAGTCGTCGATCACGTCGCGGGTGAACTCGTCCTCGACGTCGAAGACGTAGTGGGGAATCCCGAGCCGGTCCGCGACCGTCCTCGCGTCCCGGATGCCCTCCAGGCCACAGCACGTCTTCCTGCTCTCGGCCGCTTCGCCGCTGTAGCAGAAGGTCTTCATCGTGGCGCCGACCACATCGTGCCCGGCCTCTACGAGCATGGCCGCCGCGACGGAGGAATCGACCCCGCCCGACATCGCGACGAGGATACGCAGACGGCCCGCCGGAGTGTTCATGGGGAGACGAGAGCCAGGGTGCGCTCGACGGCCTCCGCAACGGCTCTGACCACCGTCGCGGCGTCGCGGCGCCGGTTGAGGCGCCCGAAGCTGAGGCGCAGTGCGGCCGCGGTATCACCCGGGTAGAGTGCTGCCAGGGTACCGCTGGGCGCACTCGAACCGCTCGCACACGCCGATCCCCCCGATACGGCGATTCCCGACGCGTCCAACGCTGCCAGAAGCGTGTCGGAGTCGGCTCCCGGAATCCCCAGTGAGAGAATGTGGGCCGCCCGCTGCACCGTCCCCGCATTGACCCGCGCACCCGGTATCCCCGCCAGCAATCCGGCCTCGACCTCATCCCGCAGGCTCCCCAGCCTGGCGGACTCGGCGGGGGCCTCCGCCACCGCCAGCCGCACGGCCTCGGCCAGGCCCGACGCTCCGGCGACGTCCTCGGTGCCGGGACGCAATCCCCGCTCCTGGCCGCCCCCGAAGTGAAGCGGCCGCAGCGCGTGGAAGTCGCGTGCGATGAGCGCACCCGTGCCCTTGGGTCCGTAGATCTTGTGACCCGTTATGGTCAGAAGGTCGGCGGGCGCCCTCGCCCAGTCGACCGGCAGCTTGCCGACGGCCTGCACCGCGTCGCTGTGCAGCGGAACCCCGTAGCGCCGGCAAAGCGCGCCGACTTCAGCGATCGGCAGAACCAGGCCCGTTTCGTTGTTCACCCACATGCAGGAAACCAGGCCGGGGCGGTCGTCCCTCAAGACCTGCTCCAGCGCGTCCAGGTCGAAGGCCCCCTCGCGAAAACCGATCACCGTGTGCCGGCCACCCTCCAGCACACCCCGCTCCGCCGCCTCCAGGACGGCCGGGTGCTCGACCGCGGAGGTCACGACGTGGGGAGTGACGCCCTCGGCCAGGTCGTGCCGCAGACGTCCGAGCACGGCCAGGTTGTCCGACTCGGTGCCGCCCCGGGTGAAGAAGACCCTTTCCGGCGCGACGCCCATGGACGCCGCCACCGATGCCCTGGCCGTCTCGAGGCGCCGCCGCGCCCGGCGCCCCCACGCGTGGCCGCTCGAAGGGTTGCCGAAGTCCTCCGCCAGCGATGCCGACATGGCTTCGGCCACCTCGGGCCTGACGGGCGTAGTGGCTGCGTGGTCCAGGTAGATGGGCGACGAGGTGATGTGCACCCGCGGGTACTCCGTTCGGGGGACGATACCTCAATATGGCGCAATGCGGCGTGGCGCGGGACGCCGCGAGGACGGTCCGCAGGGAGTCTCCCGCGCGCGCCCACGCACCGGGGGTGTTGATGCCCGCGCTTTTGCCAGTAACTTGAGGGCGCGCGTACCGGAGCGCGGACCCCGCAACCGCCGCGCAGTCACGGGAGACGGCTTTCGTCCTCTTTTCCCGAAGGGATCAGCACCTTCATGAACTTGCACGAATACCAGGCCAAGGAGCTCTTTCGCGCCGCCGGCATGGCGGTGAACCCCGGCGAAGTCGCCCGCGATCCCGGTGCCGCGCACACCCTGGCGGAGGGATACGGGGGCAGCGCGGTCGTGAAGGCGCAGGTGCACTCCGGCGGACGGGGCAAGGCGGGTGGGGTCAAGCTCGCGCGCACACCCGCCGAGGCCGAGCAGCACGCCCTCGCCATCCTCGGCATGACCATCAACGGGCTCGTCGTTCACGAGGTGCTGGTGTCGCCGATCGAGAACATCGCGTCGGAGGCGTACGTCGGGGTCCTGGTCGACCGCGAGGGACAGTGTCCCGTCTTCATGGTTTCGGCCGAGGGGGGCGTCGACATCGAGGAAGTCGCGGCCACCAACCCCGACGCCATCCACCGTCTGCGCGTCGATCCCCGCTACGGGCTGCTGCCGCACCAGGCGTACGGTCTCGCCACAAGCCTGTACGGCGATCCCGGTCTGGCGCGGCAGGGAGCGCGGGTCATCTCACAGCTCTACGACGTGTTCGTCGACAGCGGTGCGTCGATGGCCGAGATCAACCCGCTGATCTCCACGACCGAAGGACAGGTCAAGGCGATCGACGCCAAGGTGAGCATCGACGCCAACGAACTCTTCCGCCGCCCCGCCATCGCCGCTTTGCGTGATCCCGCATCCGAGTCCCCCGCCGACGCGAAGGCCCTGGAGGCGGGACTCAGCTTCGTCAAGCTCGACGGCAACGTGGGGTGCTGCGTCAACGGGGCGGGGCTGGCAATGGCGACGATGGACCTCGTCAAGTACTACGGCGGCGAACCCGCCAACTTCCTCGACATCGGCGGCTCGTCCAATCCGGACAAGGTCGTGGCGGCGCTGGAGATCATCACCTCGGACCCCGGCGTGAAGGTCATCCTCTTCAACATCTTCGGTGGAATCACCCGCTGCGACGACGTGGCGAACGGGATCGTGGAGGCCGTCCGCAGGATCGACATGCAGGTCCCGCTCGTGATCCGCCTGACCGGGACCAACGAGGAACTCGCTCGCGAAATCCTCGCCGGGGCGGGACTCGCGGCCGTGATGTCCATGGACGAGGTGGTCCGGCGGGCGGTGCAGTCGGCCGGATGAAGCGCCGCCGGCCGGGACACTCGCGGGCGCAGGGGGCTGCGGCCGGATCCAGTTCACCCAGGGAGACTCATGTCGATTTTCGTTGACGAGAACAGCCGGGTCGTGGTCCAGGGGATCACGGGCCGCGACGGTTCCTTCCACACGCGGCAGATGATGGCGTACGGGACCCGCGTGGTCGCGGGCGTGACCCCCGGCAAGGGAGGGCGGGACTTCGAGGCGCCCGACGGCGGTAGCGTACCGGTCTTCGACACCGTCGCCGAGGCCGTCGCCGCAACGGGCGCGGACAGTTCGGTCGTGTACGTGCCCCCGGCCTTCGCGGCCAGCGCGATCATGGAGGCGGCCGACGCCGGAATCGGCTTCATCGTATGCGTGACCGAGGGGATACCCGTTCTGGACATGACCCGCGCGCACGCCATGGCGCGTGACCGGGGGAGCCGCGTGCTCGGCCCCAACTGTCCGGGGATCATCTGTCCGGGCAGGACCACGCTGGGGATCATTCCGGGCCGGATGGTGACACCGGGCCCGGTCGGGCTGATTTCCCGGTCCGGAACCCTCACCTACGAGGCGGTCCACCACCTCACGCGGGACGGCCTCGGCCAGACCGCCTGCGTCGGGATCGGCGGCGATCCCCTGATCGGGACGAGCTTCGTGGACTGCCTGGCCGCCTTCGCCGAGGATCCCGACACCGAAGCGGTGGTCCTGATCGGGGAGATCGGCGGCACGG
Source organism: Gemmatimonadota bacterium (assembly GCA_009840215.1). Lineage (GTDB taxonomy): Bacteria > Gemmatimonadota > Gemmatimonadetes > Longimicrobiales > Gaopeijiaceae > Bin94. The sequence goes on from VXOC01000203.1 coordinate 20,163, forward strand.
CGGAACAGGAGGCCGCGCAGTGGGTTAGCGCCAATCTGGACATCCCGGTGGTCGGGTTCATCGCCGGTCGAACGGCTCCACCGGGGACGCGCATGGGCCACGCCGGTGCTATTATCAGCGGATCGTCCGGCACTGCCGCAGAGAAGACCCAGGCATTCGAGGACAATGGTATCCAGGTCGCCCAACGTCCGGTGGAGATCTCCGCGCTCGTGGGAGACGCGTTGCGGCGATAGTCGCCGTCCCGTCGACCGGTGAAACTGCAGAAGCTCCTGCCCCGGCCCCCGATCCTGACGAGTTCCGGGAGCGATGTCTGGGAGTTTCTTTGCAGCCATGTATCGGGGCTGGATCCGGACCACCGCCTGCGTCTGTCGGTCAGCCGGGTCGTTCACGGCGGCGGGGTACCGCGCCTCGGATCGCTGGCCAGCCGCGTGGATCTGCTTGATCTGGGCGGAGAAGGCCTGGAGCCGGGTCTGATTCTTTGTCTGGACGAGGTGGGGATGGGGCAGGAGGGGGGGCGCTTCACCCGCGCATCCTGGGTCACGTGGGGGCTGCCGAGGCCTTCGGTCAATCTCTTTCTTGCGCCCATGCTCGCTCGGGTTTCGGCTGGAATGCATGAATCCGATGCTCATGCGATACAAGAGATCGTGGCATCTAACACGTTTCTGAAACGTAAGATAAGGACAGACATCACCGTGGAAGATGTCCTCACGCCGCTGAGCTATCGGATCTATCCGGACTCGCCTCTTGGAGAGATCCAGCAACTGATGATGCGCCGCGGGGTGGCAGCGCTGCCCGTGGTGGGTGCCAACCACGAACTGCTGGGGATCATCACCATCGCCGATGTGCTGACCCACACCCTCCCTGGCCACGAATCCGGCAACGCGTCCGCGCGTACGGTGCCGGTGGCCCGCGACCTGATGACCCGATCGGTGCTGTGTGTGTCCGAGGACGAATCGCTCCTGGTCGCCAGCCGGTCCATGATCGCGCGCGGCGTTTCCATGCTGCCGGTCGTCCGGGAGGGAGAGATCATCGGCTTCCTGACCCGCGGGACGGTGATGCGCGCCTTCGCCGAGGCGATCGTGATCTAGTCAATTGGTCAGACTTGACGACCCGCCGCGGACCTGATTCCGTTAGCGGTCCACGAATCCCCCCCCTTTTTTTCCCAGAGAATCTCATGCGCCAGACGCTCGCCATCATCAAGCCCGATGCGGTCGGGAACGGCCGGACGGGCCGGATCATCGCCCACCTCGAGTCCGCCGGCTTCGCACTGAGGGCCGCTCGCATGGTGACGATGACCCGCGCCCAGGCGCAGTCCTTCTACGATGTCCACCGCGAAAGACCCTTCTACGACGCACTGGTCGCCTTCATGACCTCCGGTCCGTGCATCCCCATGGCCCTGGAAGCGCCCGACGCGGTGAGGCGGCTGCGCCAGGTCATCGGCGCCACGGATCCCGCCGAGGCGGACCCGGGCACGGTCCGGGCGCTCTACGCCGAGTCGAAGGAGCGCAATGCGATACACGGCTCCGACTCCGACGGGAATGCGCGCCGTGAGATCGGCTTTTTCTTCCCGGAGTGCGACCGCCTGGGATAGCAGCAAGGGACAGGGCCGTCCGGCCTCCGGGACGGGCGCGTCCGGTGCCGCTCTTCGGGAAGCCCCCGCGCGAATTGACTCAACTCGCCTTTTCTGTCTACTATAAGGATCTATGTTGCGTATCGATCTGCGGAACCTGCGGCGAAGCCGGACGCTTCCCCTGAACGCACGGATCGACTCGGACAACGAGGTCTGGACCGATTCTCAGCTGACCTTCGCGGATGCAGTCGAGGTATCCGGTTCGGTCGCGCCGACGGCAGATGGAGGCGTCGTCGTGAGGGGCTCCTGGAAAGCCCCGCTGCTTTACGATTGCAGCCGTTGCCTGCAGCAGCTGAAGGTCGTTGTGACGCGGCCTCTCACCCTGGTCTACTCACCGGCCGAGGGGTGGGAGACGGCGGATCCGGATGTGCGGACCATCGCGAACCGGCAGACGATGCTGGATCTGACGGACGCGATCCGGGAGGAAATCGTGCTGGAGGTGCCCAGGTACCTTCTGCCGAGCGAAGAAGAGGGTCGCTGCCTGGAGTGCGGCGACCCCGTAGAACGATTCACGAAAGTGACGGAAGAGTCCGGCTCCGGCATCGACCCGCGGTGGTCGGCTCTTCAATCACTGAAAACCGATTAGGAAGACATCAGATGGCCGTTCCCAAGAAACGCGTGTCCAGGCAGAGGAAGCGGAAGCGGCGTACTCACTACAAGGCCTCCAAAGCAACGCTGGCGACCTGTTCCCAAACGGGTGACCCGAAGCTCCGCCACCGGGTCTGTCCCACCTCGGGCGTCTACCGGGGGAAGGTGGTCTTCGAAGTCGCCGAAGAATAGCAGCGCCCGGCGCCACCGCGCAGACCCGGCTTCTCATGAGGATTGCACTCGACGCGATGGGGACGGACGAAGCTCCTGCCAGCGAGGTTGCGGGTGCCGTAGCCGCCGTGGAAGCCGATCCCGACGTGCATGTCGTCCTGGTCGGCGACGAGCGGCGGGTTTCGGCCGCACTGAAGCGTTTCCCCCGCCAGAACCGGGTCACGGTCGTCCACGCGCCGGACCGCATCATGGCCTCGGACACGCCGACATCGGCGCTGCGCAGGCCCCGGTCGTCCATCAACGTGGGGCTCCGGCTGCAGAAGACGGGAGAGGCCGACGCCTTCGTGTCGGCAGGTTCGACCGGTGCCGTCATGGCGGCATCGGTGGTCTTGCTGCGGCCCTTGCGCGGGGTGGACCGTCCGCCAGTGGCCACCGTGTTTCCGACCGATCACGGCCTGACCCTGGTAGCGGACATCGGGGCCAACATCGAGTGCAAACCCCGCCAGCTGGTGGAGTTCGCCCGGCTCGGCGCGATCTACATGCAGGACCTCCAGGGGATCGAGCGCCCCAGGGTCGGGCTGCTCAATGTGGGAACCGAGTCCGAGAAGGGGACCGAGGTGCTCCAGGAGGCGTACAGGCTCCTGGCCGGCAGCGATCTGAACTTCGTAGGCAACGTCGAGGGCGGCGACATCCTGCGGCACGCCTGCGACGTCGCGGTGTGTGACGGCTTTACCGGGAACATCCTGCTCAAGTTCTACGAATCGGTGGCCGCCTTCGTGGTCCGCAAGCTCGCGCCCGATTTGCGCCGGAACGGTCTTCGAGAGGAGATTCAGGACCGGCTGCGCGATCTCGACTACGCCGAGCACGGCGGGGCGCCGCTCCTGGGCGTCAATGGCGTGAGCGTGATCTGTCACGGGAGGTCGTCCCCGCGGGCGATCCAGGCGGGGATCGGCGTGGCCGCGCGAGCGGTACGGAGCGGACTGGTAGCCCACATGGCGCGGGATCTCGCCGCGGCCAGGGAGGGTCGGTTATGAAGGCAAGAGCGCCGGTAGCAAAGATATCGGCAGCCGCGAGGTATTTGCCGGACCATGTGATGACCAATGCGGATCTGGAGAAGATGGTCGACACCAGCGACTCCTGGATCCGGGAACGCACGGGCATCAGTGAACGCCGGATCGCGGCCGAAGGGGAATCCACGACCGGGATGGGCGCGCGCGCGGCCAACCGCGCTCTGGCCAAGGCCGGTCTCGAGCCGTCGGACGTCGACCTGATCATCGTCACGACCGCCACGCCCGACCGGTGGCTGCCCTCCACGGCCTGCGAGGTCCAGTCGCGCATCGGCGCTTCCCGCAGTTCCCTGGCCTTCGATCTTCACGCCGCGTGCACGGGGTTCCTCTATGCGGTGTCGATGGCCGAAGGCTACGTGGCGGCGGGGCGCGGCGAAGTGGTCCTGGTCGTGTCGTCCGAGAAGATGTCCTCCATTCTGAACTGGGATGACCGGGGCACATGCGTTCTCTTCGGCGACGGGGCGGGGGCGGTGGTTGTCCAGCCTTCCGAGAACGGGGAAGGGATCCTCTCCAGCTTCCACCGCTCCGACGGCGACATGGCCGACCTCCTTCAGCGCCCCGCCGGTGGAGCCGCCCGGCCCCTGGACGAGGAGGTGCTGCGTGAAAAGGAACACCTGATGCAGATGTCCGGCCGCGAGGTCTTCAAGTCGGCGGTGCGGTCGATGGCCAAGGCCGGAAGGACGGTCCTCCGGGAGGTCGGCCTGACCGCGGACCAGGTGGATCTGATGGTGCCCCACCAGGCCAACATCCGCATCATCGAGTCGACGGCCCGCTATTCGCGGATTCCGATGGAGAAGGTCTTCGTCAACCTGAACCGCTACGGCAACATCTCTTCGGCAACAATCCCCGTCGGCCTGGACGAGGCCGAAGAGGAGGGCCGGATCGAACCGGGTTCGCTGGTCCTCATGACCTCGTTTGGCGCCGGCCTCACCTGGGGCGCCATGGCGATGCGCTGGTAAGCGCAAGAGACGACGATCCGTGTCGTTTGTGAGCCGTCCGGGGGGACTTCCTGCGCTCGTGCGGGTTCATCCACGAGCCGGCGCGTGAAGACCGGGCTGCTCTTTCCCGGTCAGGGGTCCCAACACGTCGGCATGGGGCGGACGCTGGCCGAGCGTTTTCCGGAAGCCCGCCGTACCTTCGCCGAAGCCGACGATATTCTGGGTTTCGGTTTGTCGCGGCTTGCGTGGGAGGGTCCGGAGGAGCTTCTCACTTCGACCGAGAACGCGCAGCCCGCGCTATACGTGCATTCCCTTGCCGCCACCCGCGTCGTCAAGGGCCGGATCGGTCCGCTGGCCGGAGCGGCGGGGCACTCGCTGGGAGAGCTCACGGCGCACGCGTGCGCGGGCACCTACACCTTCGCCGACGGTCTGCGCGCGGTGCGGCGCCGCGGCGAGCTCATGGCCCGTGCGGGGGACGAGACGCCCGGAACCATGGCCGCGGTTCTGGGGCTGTCGGTTGCCAGGGTGGACGAACTCTGCCGGGAAGCGGCGCGAAAGGGCTACACCCTGGTCGCCGCCAACCTCAATGCCGAGGGGCAGGTGGTCGTCAGCGGCGATGTGTGGGGGATCAGCTGGGCGGCCACGGCGGCCAAGAAGATGGGCGCGAAACGGATCATGCCGCTCAAGGTCTCGGCCGCCTTTCATTCCCCGCTCATGGGGCCCGCGGCCGAGCAGTTCGGCGCCATGCTGGCCGAAGTCCCCTTCCGGCGGCCGTCCTTTCCCGTCGTATCCAACGTCACGGCCCGGGCGGCGTACGACCCGGACCGGATCCGCGAGCTGCTCGTGCAGCAGCTCACGTCCCCCGTCCGGTGGACGGAGTGTATCGAGGCCCTGAAGGCCCTGAACGCTTCCCGCTTTGCCGAGCTGGGACCGGGCAAGGTGCTCCGAGGCCTGAACCGGCGAAACGCAAGAGGAATCCCCACCCTGGCTCTGGGAACACCCGAGTCCATCGACTCCATGGAGATTTGCACATGACCGAAACATCGGAACTCGCGGGCGCCGTCGCGATCGTGACCGGCGGATCGCGCGGGATCGGCCTGGGGATAGCGCAGGAGCTGGCCCGGGCGGGTGCCGGCATCGCCGTGGTCGCCAGGGACGGCGAGCGCGCGGCGGCGGCCGCCGCCGAACTGGGGGGCGACGGCCACGCCGCCTACCCGTGCGACATCGCGGATGCGCGTGCGTGCACGAAAACGGTGCGCGCCGTCGAGTCCGGCCAGGGTCCCGTGGCGATCCTGGTGAACAACGCGGGAATCACCCGCGACAATATCGTGCTGCGGCTCAAGGACGACGACTGGTCCCGGGTGATCGACACCAACCTCGGCGGAGCCTTCAACATGATCCGGGCGGTGACGCGGGGAATGATGAAGCGCCGCGCCGGATCCATCGTCAACGTGACCTCGGTCATCGGCCTGATGGGCAACGCCGGACAGGCCAACTACGCCGCCTCCAAGGCCGGCCTCCACGGGCTGACCAAGTCGGTCGCCAGAGAGCTGGCGTCCCGCAACATCCGCTGCAACGCGGTCGCGCCCGGATTCATCCGCACGGACATGACCGCCGGCCTTCCCGAATCGCAGGTCGAAGAGTTGAAGGGCCGGATACCCGCCGGACGTCTGGGTGAGCCGGGGGACGTGGCCGGAGTCGTCCGGTTCCTTGCGGGGCCGGGAGCGGGTTACATTACGGGCCAGATTATCGCGGTCGACGGCGGCATGACCATGCAGTAGGCAGGTCCAGTCTCTGCACGTCCGTTCGCCCGGCCGTGCCGACACCAACCGTATGGAGAGAACAACCATGTCCGACACACCGGAAACCAGGGTCAAGGAGATCATCGTCGAAGAACTCGGGGTTGAAGCCGACAAGGTGACCCCGGAGGCCTCGTTCGTGGACGACCTTGGTGCCGACTCCCTGGACACCGTCGAGCTGGTCATGGCCTTCGAAGAGGAGTTCGAAATCGACATTCCCGATGAAGATGCCGAGCAGATGCGGACGGTTGGCGACGCCATCTCCTACATCGAAAAGAACGCCGGTTAGCGAACGGACCGGGCCGGACCGGCAGGTGAGCCCGGGAGGGGTTGGGCGGGGCGCGGGCGTTCCCACCGGCGGTCGACTTCGGCCCATCACACGGTTCGCAGGCTAGCGAGGGCCATGGGCAAAGGCGGATACGAGCGAAGAGTCGCGATCACCGGCATCGGAATGGTGACACCGGTCGGGCTCGATGCGGAGTCGAGTTGGGAAGCCCTCCTCGCGGGAACCCCGGGCGGGGGCCCGATCACCGCATTCGACGCCGAGGGCTATGCGACCCGGATAGCGTGCGAGATCGAGGGGTTCGATCCGCTCAACCACATGTCCCGGAAGGAAGCCCGCCGCTACGACCGCTTCGCGCAACTCGGCGTGGCCGCGGCGGCCGAGGCCATGGACTCGGCGGGACTGGACGGGCCGCCCCCCGGGTGCTCACCGACCGACTTCGGCGTGATCCTCGGGAGCGGTGTGGGGGGGATCGTCACCCTCGAGGCCAACTGCAACATCCTGAAGGACAGGGGACCCGGGCGGGTGAGCCCGTTCTTCATCCCCATGTTCATCCCCGACATCATCGCCGGGCTCGTCTCGATCCGGTACGGACTGCGAGGGCCGAACTACGCCACCGTATCCGCCTGCGCCTCCGGAGCCCACGCAATCGGCGACGCGGCCCGCTACATCCGGCACGGCGACGCCGATATCATGCTGGCGGGCGGTTCCGAAGCGGCCGTGACGCCCATTTGCATCGCCGGATTCTCGGCCATGAAGGCCATGTCGCGGCGCAACGACGATCCCGCGGGCGCCAGCCGCCCCTTCGACGCGGGACGCGACGGCTTCGTCATCGGCGAAGGCGCGGGCTGCCTGGTGCTCGAGGAGATGGAGCATGCCCGGGCCCGGGGCGCGGAGATCCTCGGGGAGCTGGCCGGTTTCGGCGCCACCGGCGACGCCCATCACATCACCGCGCCGCCCCCCGAGGCGGAAGGCGCCCAGGAGGCCATGCAAGCGGCCATCGCCGACGCGGGGCTGGAACCCGGCGACATCGACTACGTCAACGCGCACGGCACCTCCACACCGGCCAACGACCCGTCCGAGACCGCGGCCATCAAGGCCGTGCTGGGTCCCCGGGCGTACGACGTCGTGGTGGGGTCCACCAAGTCCATGACGGGACACCTCCTCGGGGCCGCCGGCGCAATCGAGACGGTGATGTGCGTCCAGGCCTGCCGGGACGGCCGGATTCCACCGACCATCAACTTCTTCGAGAAGGACGACGCCTGCGACCTCGACTACGCGCACGGGGGCATGGTCGAGCGCCCCGTGAGGGCCGCCCTCTGCAACTCCTTCGGCTTCGGCGGGCACAATGCGTGCCTGGTGGTCCGCAGGTACGAGGGACATTGATCCGTGACGGGGATCCGCGTTGGGACGGGGTACGATTCCCACCGCTTCGATCCCGCCCGTCCCCTGTTGCTTGGGGGGCTGCACTTCCCCGACCACCCCGGCCTGAGCGGCTTCTCGGACGGCGACGCGGTGGCGCACGCGGTGATCGATGCTCTCCTCGGCGCGGCCGGCCTGGGTGACATCGGGACGCACTTCCCCCCGGGCGACGAGCGGTGGCGCGGCGCCGACTCCATGGAGTTGCTGTCGCGGGTGGTGGCGATGCTGCACGCTGCGGATTGGCGCGTGGGGAACGTGGACGTCACGGTCATCTGCGAGTCGCCGCGGATCGGTGTGAGGGCCGGGGAGATGCGCCGCCTGCTGGGCGAACGGGTGGATGTGGCGCCGGAGGCGGTATCGGTCAAGGGCAAGTCCAACGAGAGGATGGGGTGGATCGGGCGGGGGGAGGGGATTGCCGTCCATGCAGTGGCGCTGGTCGTTCGGCCTGACGGAGGGACCGGCGGCCGCAGGGGTCCGGGCACGGAGTCCACGACCCCGGCGAACGGCTAGGCAGCCCGCGTGGAACAGATCCTCGCCTTCCTGAGCGACCTTCCGCCGCTCCTGCTGTATGTTGTCCTGGGGCTGGGTGCGGCGATCGAGAACGTCCTTCCGATCGTCCCCGCGGACACCGTCATCGTGACGGGCGGCTTCATTGCCGGTTTGGGGGTGGCGGGCGTCATCCCTGTTTTCCTGTCCGTGTGGGGCTTCAACGTCGCCGGGGCAGTGGCGGTCTACGCCGTCGGGCGCCGGTACGGGCCGGAGTTCTTCTCCACGGGGCGGGGGCGCCACCTGCTGGCGAAAGGTCAGATGCGGCGCCTCGAGGCCTTCTACGCGCGCTGGGGGGTGGCCGCGATCTTCGCCGGGCGGTTTCTGCCCGGATTCCGCGCGCTGGTGCCGGTGTTTGCGGGGGTCGCGGGGTTGGGGTGGGGCAGGGT
>VXOC01000014.1 GCA_009840215.1 Gemmatimonadota bacterium
CCCCCCCCTTTTTTTTTACACCCACCCCCCCCCCATCCCACATTCCTCTACTGCGCGGGGGCTGGGATATGTTTATAAGAGCCCGGGCGGAGGTAGAGGGTGGTGGGGGAATTTACCCGCTGGCGGGGGATGTCGACGAGGCGGAGGTACGTATGGTGAGGTCGCCGCGAAGGGAGTGGCCCGATGAGTAGTCTGGTACGAAGATGGGTACGGAGACGGCAAGAAAGACCGGATGCCCGGATGAAGACCGAGACGTGCTTACCCTGAGACCCCTTCGAGGGAGCAATGGACCAGCGGTGGAGGACACGCCGTGCGGATGAAGGGGAGTGCCCTGTATGATAGACTCTCCGGAACTTGCGGAGGACCGAAGGACAAGCCCGCACTGAGACAACGATGACCAACCCCTACTCCGACCCGACCCTCGAGGCCCTCATGGCCGACCTCGAGTCCGAGGTTGTCGAGCGCAAGGAGTCGCTCAGGAAGGCACCGCCCGGCAAGGACGGCCCGATCGAGGATATCCGTCAGGCGGTCTGCGCGTTCGCCAACGACGTTCCGGGCCACAACCGTCCCGGTGTGGTGTTCGTCGGTGCGCGGGACGACGGCGCGCCCTCGGGCATCCCCATCACCGACCGCCTTCTCCAGCGCCTGGCCGACATCAAGACCGACGGGCACACCCTTCCGCCTCCGACCATGTCGGTGGAGAAGCGGGTGCTGGCCGGGCACGACGTGGCGGTCGTCACCGTCCACCCGTCCGACGCGCCGCCCGTACGGGCCCGGGGTCGAATCTGGATCCGCGTGGGTCCGCGCCGGGCCGTCGCGAGCGCGCAGGACGAACGAATCCTGAACGAGCGGCGACGCCACCGCGACACGCCCTTCGACCTCCGCCCTCTCTACCGCGCCACCCTCTCCGATCTCCACATCCGCCGCTTCGAGGAGGACTACCTGCCGGGCGCCCTCGACCCGGAGACGCTCGCCGCGAACGACCGCACCCAGGAGGAACGCCTGGCGGCCGCGCGGATGATCCTCTCCGTCGAAGACCCCGTTCCCACCGTCGTAGGAATGCTCGCGCTCGGCCGCAGTCCCCAGGATTTCCTTCCGGGCGCGTACATCCAGTTTCTGAGGATCGAGGGCACCGGGCTGGCCGACTCGATCCGCGACGAGGCGCGCTGCACCGGGGATGTCAAGAAGCAACTCGACCGGCTCATCCTCAAGCTCGACGCACACAACCGCACCACGGTGGACATCACGTCGGGTCCCCGGGAGATCCGACGCTATCTCCAAGCCCCGGACGCGCTCCGGCAGATCGCCTACAACGCGATCATGCACCGGACCTATGAGGGGACCAACGCGCCGGTCCGTGTCACCTGGTACGACGATCGAGTGGAGATCATCAGCCCCGGCGGGGCTTACGGCGCGGTCACGGCGGAGGAGTTCGGGCGGCCGGGACTGGCCGACTACCGCAACCCCAGCCTGGCCGAGGCGATGCGCGTTCTGGGGATCGTCCAGCGGTTCGGCGTCGGAATCGGCATCGCCCGCGACGCGCTTAGTCGGAACGAGCAGGAAGCCCCCGAGTTCGAGGTGCGTCCCAACTACTTGCGCTGCACCATTCGGGCCAGAACGGATAGGGGGGTCGCCGCAGACAGAATGGCCCGATGAGGAACCATGTTGTCGGGATCGCCTCGAAGCAAACTGATCCTCAATTCACGGTTCGGGCGCCGGTTCGAGGAACTGTTCCATGTATGACGTGAAGCGCACTACACTGAACGAGGCCGATCTCATGGACCAGCTCCTCCCCCAGCTCCGCGATCGGGTTTTTCATGTCACGACTCAAGAAGCCTGGCCCTGCATCGAGGCGTCAGGGCGAATCCTGTCCTCTCCTCCTGACTGCGTTCCCCAGTACGACAACGCAGGGTTGCGACATATCGGCCATGTGTCCGTGTGCGATTTGCGGTCGCTGGAGGAAGAGGATAAGCAGCTTGCCATGTACGCGTACTATTTCCTCGATTTTCGGAAAGAATCACGCGGTCCCGTCTTCCTGTTTCTGACCGAGTCCGCAATCGAAGATCTCGCTCCCTATCACGAGTTGAGTGACAGGATCAACAGCCTCGCGCCGTCGGCGACCGTGAACTCAGGGAGTACCTGGAGGTCCGTGGCTATGCGACGGCGGCCGAGTGGGTGTACGGGCAGGCTGTCAACAGGATCGGACACTGTCACCCCGACGCCATTCTGAGCCTCGCCGAGGTCCGGCAGGTTCACCACACGGCTTTGTCGCCGGTCTGGGAGGTGACGCCTCACCCCGACGCCACGGATCGGGAAACGCCCGGGAACTTTCGTCAAAACGACATCCGGCCGTTTCCCGGGGGAATGACTCCGGTTTCGTGGCCACTCGTTTTCTCGGAGATGGATACCTGGGTCGAGGAGATCAACAAGCTCGATGCCGCGTCGTTGAGCTTTCCCGAGTCTCTTGCCGAAGCCCACTGCAGGTTCGAACAGATACATCCGTTCCTCGATGGCAACGGGCGAACGGGACGTCTGCTCCTGAACCTGATCTTGGTGCGGCTCGGGTACCCGCCCGCGATCATCTACAAGCGCGAACGCTCACGCTACCTTGACGGCCTCCGGAAAGCGGAACGCGGCGATACGGGTCCGCTGGGGGAGATGCTTGCCCGAGCGATCCTGGACAACCTCTATCGATTCGTGATTCCGGCGATCGCCGGTCCGGCCCGTTTGGTCCCCCTCAGCGCCCTGGCGACGCCGAACCTGAAGGCTCCGGCCCTCCGCGCGGCGGCCGGGCGCGGGAGGCTTCGGGCAGTTCGGAACGCCAGTGGCCGATGGCGCAGTTCCCGGGCCTGGGTGGAGGAATACAAGGCAAGTCGCTACGATAGAGATCGTCACAAGCGGGGAAGAAAGGGAGAGTGATGAAGTCGGACCGAATGGCCACACACTGCCGGGAGTTGGTCGGAGAAGTGATGGATGGGGACGACGATCTGCGGTCAGTCGTGCATTCGGGTGCTGCGGCGTTTCATGAAGAGGCTTCCGAGCTGCTCGCTGAGCTCCGTAGATACCGAATTGCCTTTCGGGACGACATCAAGAGTCTGAGGACACATTTTTGCTGGCTTCTCCTGGCTCAGACGGTATTGATTGTGGGTCTCTGGTTTGGTCTGGAACGGCTTCTCTGAGGTCTGGCCGGCAACCCCTCTACCCCGCCAGCCCCCTCTGCTTCTGTATCTTATAAAAAAAACCCATCCCACCAGACGTAGAAGAATGGGGTATTGCGGAGAGAT
>VXOC01000045.1 GCA_009840215.1 Gemmatimonadota bacterium
CCCCCCCCCCCCCCCCCCCCCCCCCCCCCCCCCCCCCCCCCCCCCCCCCCGGGGAGCGGTCTAGCGTCGGGTTTGCTTTCAATGCCTTCATGTCATATTATTGATGTCAGTGCATGCAACCCCTCTGATCCGGACCCGTTTGCATGGCCCAACTCACCGTCCGCAAGCTCTCCCGCCAGATCGTCGACAGCCTCAAGCAGCGCGCAGCCGCCAACGGCAGGTCCGCCGAGGCCGAACACCGCCAGATCCTGCGGCAGGCCCTGCTCCGCGATGACGGCCACTTCGTAGACCGCGCCCGGGCGATGCGCCGACGCTTGTCGTCATGCATCGACAGTACCGACACGATCCGGGCCGACCGCTACCGGGACGGCGAATGAAGGGCTTCGTCGTCGACGCGAGCGTGGGGGTCAAATGGCTGGTGACTGAACCCCTTTCGGCGGAATCGGCGACCCTGCTCGATTCGGACGCGACCCTGCTGGTGCCCGATCTGTTCTTTGCCGAGGCGTCGAGTGCGCTGGCCGCCAAGCACCGGCACGGCGAGATGAGCCGCGAAGAACTGGCAGAGGCCGTGGACCTGCTCCGGGTCGCGCCGGTTGCCACGCCGCTCTCGATGCGCCAGCTGGCGTCTTCGGCCGCCCGCCTGGCGGTCGATCTCGGACACCCGTTGTATGACTGCTTCTACCTCGCGCTGGCCATTCACGAAGACTACCCGGTCGTGACCGCGGACACCCGGTTCTACGAGAAGGTGAGTCGGCATCCCTACCTGGGGGACAGGGTGGTGCATGTGGGGGACCTGGGTTCGGCGTAGCAGGGAGTCGCGGTCGTCAACTCTGGCCCGCCGCCCAACCGTCGTCTATGATGCGTGGTGACATACCGGTTTCAAGCCGGTGGAAGGTGGCGAAACGGGCAGCATTCCCACGCAGCAGGAGAGCAGCAGCATGAATACCGGATTCACCCGCCGACACTTCATGGGTAGCGCCGCCGCCGCCCTCGGCGCGCTCGGCTTGCGGCCGCAATCGGCCCTCGGCGTCGCCCTCCGGCCACCCCCGCCCGGCCTCGTCCCGCTCGACCGCCGCAACGAACCGGCCAGGCTCCACTTCAACGAGAACCCGTACGGCCCGTCGGACAGGATGATGGCGTCGATGAACGCGGCCTGGAAGTACTCGAACCTGTACGGTTATCCCGACGGGGACATCCACGGGAAGATCGCCGCGCAGCACGGGGTCGGCACCCGGAACATCATCATGAACGCGGGGTCCGGGGAGACGCTGAAGGTGGCCGGGATCACCTTCCTCGATCACAAGGAGAAGGTGGTCGGCGTCGAGCCCACCTATACGAGCGTGTACGGGGTCGCCACCGGGCTCGATGCGGACGTGATCGCCCGGCCGCTGCTCTCCGATCACACGCAGGACATCGACGATCTCATCAAGGTGACCAGGCGCAACTACCGCGACGTGGGCCTCGTCTACGTGGTCAATCCCAACAACCCGACGGGCGTGGTCGTCCCCGACGCCGATATCCGGCGGCTCCTCGACGGCATCCCCGAGGACATCCCGGTGCTGATCGACGAGGCGTACCACCACTTCGTACAGGATCCGGCGTATTCGAGCGCCGTCAGGTACATCAGGGAGGGCCGCAAGGTCATCGTCACCCGCACCTTCTCCAAGATCTACGGGATGGCGGGGCTGCGCCTGGGCTATGGCGTCGCCCCGGCCGAGATGATCAGCGAGATGCGCACCTATGCCACGGGTAGCGTGAATGCGTTGGTCAGATGGGGTGCGGTCGCGGCGCTGGAGGACAAGGAGTCCGAGGCGTGGGTCAGGGACACGACGATCAAGCTCCGGGAGGCCGTCTCCGGAGAGCTGCGCAAGCAGGGCTTCGAGGTGATCCCGTCGGAGACCAACTTCTTCATGGTGCACACGGGTCGTCCCGCCTCCGAGGTGCGGGCCGAGTTCCGGAAGCGTGATATCTCCGTTGGACGCGACTTTCCGCCGATGCTGGACTACCTGCGAGTGTCGATCGGGACCGAGGAGGAGATGAAGCGGTTCCTGGTCGCGTGGAACGAGATCTTTCCGGACGGGATGACGACGACGGGGGCGCGTTAGTTGCGACTTCCCGCGGCGCTGGTCGCGGGTCTGTTCCAGTTCGCGGTGCCGGTTGTCGCGGCTTCAGCGGCGGTCGGGGAGACCGGTTCCGTTCATCCGGAAGGCGGAACGTCGCCGCAGCAGGGACGGGTCCCCTGCCCGGATGACCTGCAGGTGCTGGTCGAGCGTCCCTACGCGGCGCGGGCCGGAATCGAGACCGGGTCGACGATCCGGTTGCGGGCCGCCCCGGAGGCCGAACCGTGTCCGGCCCTGGTCGCTGGTCTCTTCGAACCCCGGGCGGACCCCTCCAAGCTGATGGGCACCCGGCCGCGGGTGCTATTCCACCTGCCGCAACTGCAGGCGCTGGCGGGGCGCGAGGGCGAGGTCGACTACTTCACGGTACGGTTGCGGCCGGACGTCGACGCGGCCGCCGCGGCCCGGGATATGGAGCCGCTCCTGGTCGGCACGCAGGTGTGGCGCGCGGCGGATGTCGCGGAACGCGCATCGACCACGTTTCGCGTAGTGAGGCGGTTTCACGCAGCCATCGCGGGGATCACGCTGGTGGCGGGCGGGGTGTTCCTGGCGTGCATCATGGTGCTCAAGGTGCAGGAACGAAGGGCGGCGGTCGCGGCTGCGCGGCTGGCGGGCATCCCGCGCAGGATCCTGATGGGGTGGACTGTGGCCGAGGCCGCGCTGCTTTCCGCCCTGGGGGGCGTGGCCGGTCTGGGCGTGGGCCTGGCCGCGTCGGCCGCAGTGAACGTGTACTACCAGCGCGCATACGACACCACCCTGGTGTTCTCGATCGTGACGGGTGAGATGCTGGCCCAGGGCTTCGCGCTGGCGGTGGTGCTTGGGCTGGGGGCTGGGGTGGTGGCGGGTGCGCGCCTGTTCGCGACCGATCCGCTGGAGCAGCTGGGGCGCTGACGTGCTCGCGCGCAATTCGGTACGCGAGTTGAGGGTTCGGCCGATTCGGACCGCGCTGACCGTGGCCGGAGTGGCGGTGTCGACGGCGATGCTCGCCGACATGCTCATGCTGGGCGGGGGGATTCAGCAGAGCTTCGGTGAGTTGCTGGAGTCGCGGGGTTACGAGTTGCGTGTTTCGCCGAAGGGAACGCTGCCGTTCGATACGGAGGCGACGATTCCGGGGTGGGGGACGCTTCGGGACAGTGTGGAGGGGG
>VXOC01000073.1 GCA_009840215.1 Gemmatimonadota bacterium
CGGGGCGTGGCTCAGTCCGGTAGAGCGCTGCGTTCGGGTCGCAGAGGTCCCCGGTTCGAATCCGGGCGCCCCGATTACAAAACCGGGAGTCGGTCCTCACGAGGGCTGGCGATCAAGGGACGGGTGGCCGAGTGGCTTAAGGCGCACGACTGGAAATCGTGTGGGCATCTGCCCGCGTGGGTTCGAATCCCACCCCGTCCGTATTGATTATTCTGTAAGGTACTGCAACTCAATGAGTTATGTGATTCGCGAGTGCAGGGATACCACACCGTGTCCCACGATTTGACTGGGGATACGGGAAAGGTCCTCACGGTCGGCGGGGTACTGCGTTCCAGGTATGAGCAGATTCTCGGAGCCACTCGTACTCTTGGATCCCGACGATCCGGTCGCGCAGGCCTGGGTCGCGTACACCTACGGAGGGGACCCACAACCGCTCATCGATCTCGGAATTCTGCCTGCAAACGAACGCGAGACCCCGACCCACTCCCGTCCTACACGGATTCTTCGAATGTCGACACCGGATGTCCACTCACTGGATCCCATCAGCCTACGCAAAGTCTGGCCGCACGAAGCCCACGACTTCACGCCCTGGCTCGCCAAACACATTGACCGGCTGGGCGCCACCCTCAATCTCAGGCTCGAGCAGGTGGAACGAGAGGTTCACCTACCCGGAGCCGGGCGAGTCGACCTCACCGCCAAGCAGGCTGAGACCGGCGCCCGAGTCGTCATTGAGAACCAGCTCGAGCTTTCCGACGACTCCCACTGCCTCGGGCTCCTCGGTTACGCTGCCAACACAGAGGCCAGTATCCTGATCTGGATCGCTCAAGACTTCACCTCCTACCACAAGAGCATTCTGGAATGGCTGAATGCGGCCGACACAATTGATGTCTATGCGGTCGCCGTGCGAGCCTACCGCGTCCGCGACGACATCTTTGTGGCGGACTTCCGGACGGTGGTTGAACCCACTTCGGCATCCTCCCGCACCACCAAGAGAACAACCTCCACTCTCTACGCCGGGTTCTACGGGCCCCTCGTTGATCGGCTACGGCGGGAGGGGATCCGGCCAGTGGGCAGGGGAGGCTATCGAGGCCAGTATCGATCTTTCCAGACCGGACACTCCAATGCTATCTACAGCACGGGATTCCCTGACGGAAGGCCCACGGTCTATCTGGAACTGAAAGAGGAAGCCAGCTACACCGCGTTGGTCCGCCACAAGGAAGGACTCGACTTGGCCGAGAACACCGTCTGGCGCGAGGACAAACCTTGGATCGAACTTGAACGAGACTCCTCCTTCGACCTGTACGGATCCGAGGAAGACGCTGACGCCGTGCGGCAATGGCTCGGGGACAACATCCTTCGATTCCGCGAGGTCTTCCAGCCGCTTCTTGATCAGATCCTCTTGGTCGAGAACGGCCAATGATGCCGGTCGGAGAGTTTCCGGGGTTCAGCCCGACTGCCGACTACGAAGCGCGGGTGGACCATGCGATGGCCGTGCTGGGGCAGCGCCGTGACCTTCTGGGGCGTCTTCGGATCAACCCTGAACCGGCGCGGAAGCGTGGAACCGGTGGCTGGAGCGTGTTTGGGTTTCGTGGGTCTATTGGCGCGTTCAACGAAAGCCCGCATCTCTTGCTGCACGTCAACTGCAAGGACGTGAGCGCACGGGTGATCCTGCCGAACCACGCGCGAGGCGGCTTGTGGACTCGAGCACGATCCTCTGGAGCCTGCCTCACCTGATGTCCCAGGTATTGCGGGAGATGGCGCCGACCATGGCGGTGTGCTCGGGGATGGAGCCTCGGCTGGTTCTGAAGCAGCGGCATTGGGTCACGCGTAGCGGCCCGCATTCTCAGGATGCCTACTTGGAAGTCGATCTGCGAACGCTCCGGGGAGACGCGGACTCGGGGGTGAAGAAGCAGCGCGAGTGGATGGAAGCGGTCCAGCATGTCGTCACCAACAAGGAGTCCAACCTCGAACTACAGGTCGGTGCAACCTTCCCCTATGATCACTGCGCGGCGATTGTGATGCCGGACGCTCTGGATCATGTGGCGGCGGCTTGGATCGGCTGCCGCCCTTTCATCAAGTGGCTCGTTGAAGCGTAGGGGACCTGCCCTGGGCGCATGTGCCACTATACGGCGCGATGGTGGTAGCTGGCCGGTTCCCAGGCCCGCGGCGGTGGTGACGGCGCGCCGTCACCATTCCGCGACCCTGGCGGAGGTACCTGTGGTCCCGGTGACGCCATGCAACAAGCAATCGTCGAGTTCCGGCGTGGCCAACTCGAAGCGATGGAGTACTACCACGAGGTGCCGGTGGTGCGACACCTCAGGACGAGTCCGGAAGGGACAATCTGGGTGCGTCGCCGGGGAGACGAGCCGGAGAGCAATGGACCCATCGATCTGCTCACCGCGGATGGCCGCTATCTGGGCAGCTTCGTGCTGGGCGCGACAAATGTCCCATCCGCCTTTGGTCCCGACGGCTTGGACGCGTTCATCGAAACGAACGATCTCGATGTGCCAACGGTGGTGGTGAAGCGGTTGCCGCCGGGTGTTCGGTAGTGGGGCCGCGGAAACGGCGGGCGTAAGGCGTCCCAACGGCCTTGACCTAAAGGAGAAGCCGAATCATGAACTTGAGATCGATGGGAGGCACGGTGGCACTCGCCAGCTTGGCGGTGAGCAGCCCGGGAGGTGCGCAGGAGATCATCAACCTGCCGGAGGAGGACCGCCATCTGGCGTGGGGCTTCGAAGTGCTCTACCGGGTCGGATCGGTGTCCGGGGATGATTGGGAGCAATTCGGGAATGTGCGCCGAGTGGGATTCGATGCCGATGGCAAACTGTACATCTTCGACAACCGGGCCGACCGCATCCACGTGGTGGCCCCGGACGGCACGTACCTGCGTTCGTTCGGACGAACGGGCGAGGGACCGGGCGAGTTCCAGCGCCCTGACGGCCTAGCTGTCATGCGCGACGGCCGGTTGGTGGTCGCCGATCGCAGACACCGTGCATACCACATCTTCGCCGCCGACGGCGAATTCGAACGAATGGTGCGGATGGCGCCGGAGCCGGGCGATCTGAGGATCACGGATCTTCTGCCGGACCCCGGGGGCGAAGCCGTCTTTACCGCCGTGGGAGCGCCGATGCTCTCAGCCAGCATGGGCACGTCAGGTGCGCGAACCACCCCGCACACATCGCGACCGGTGGAGCGCCTCATGCTCACCGGGGACGTGGTCACGAAGGACACCGTCGCGGATGGCTGGCTGCCGGCCGGAGAAGCTCCGACCTCGATCCCGGTCGACGGGAAGACGAACTATCGCGTTCCGGCCCCCGATGTTTTCGGACCGCGTATGCTGCCGGGCGTACTTCCCGATGGCAGTGTGGCCTTCTCGGATTCCTCGGCGTACGCGATAAAGATCGCCCGACCGGGGGCGGGGGTTTGGCGAATTCTCACGAGGACGCTCCACCCGATCCCCGTGACGGACCGGATCATCGACGCCGAAAAGAACCGTCTGCTCCAGGAACTCGAGGAGCGCGAGGAGAGCGGCGGTGGGAGTCGGAGTCGTGTCGACGGTGTGCTTATTGCGCGGGACTCGTAGCGTGTCCGCGAACGCGAGCTCAAGCGGATCGCAGAACTGAGGTTCTTTGGAGAGGTTTCGATTGTTCGGGACCTCAAGACGGGCTGGTACGGCGAGATCTGGGTGCAGCGGCACGCCGGTGAACCACACGACGACAACGGCCCCATCGATGTCCTGACCATGGACGGGCGGTATGTCGGCACCTATCCTGCGGGAGTCGCCGTAATGCCGGCCGCCTTCGGCCCGGAAGGGCTGGTCGCGTTCATCGAGACGGACGAGTTGGGGGTGGATGCGGTGGTGGTGAAGCGTTTGCCGCCGGAGGTGCGGTAGGGCGGGCCGCGATGGCCGGCCAGGGGAGCGGCGACGCTCGGATCAGCCGATCCGACGAGGCGAACAGGCCTAGAAACTCGCAGGAGGACACAAGGATGATCGACCCAAGATCCCGTCGCCACGTGGCCATTTGCCTTTCACTGCTGGTGGCCGCGTCTCTTTCGTTCAGCTGCGACCAAGAGCCGCAAACCACTTCCCGCCTGCAATGCGATCCCCATCCAGAGGACATCGCCGTACGGGGCTTCGCAGAGGCGTTCACCCCCGCCGAGCCTCTGGTGTTCGGTACCAACGGCCCCATCCCTGTACTTTCCGTCAGGGCTTTGAGCGTTGCGCCATCGGGCCGACTCCTTCTGACAGACAGCCGCAGCTTCGACCTGAAGGTTTCGGACGGCGAAGGACGGATCGTTTCGGTCATCGGTGGCGAAGGCGAGGGTCCGGGAGAGTTCACGGCTCTCATGGACGCTGTCTTTCTGTCCGACGACCGTGTCTTGGCACTCGATGCCGGCAGAGTGCTCGCGACGCTCTTCGACGCGACGGGGGAGGTCCTGGGGACGCTACCGCTTGAGGACCAGTTGGACCCCCGAGCCGCGGTGGCCATTGACGATTCCACTTTTCTCATCGGAGGTATGGTCACCTCGCCGGGTGAAGGGAACGACATGGCCCGGATCTATTCCCTCGACGGCTCGTTCACGGAATCGTTCTTCCCCGCCGATCAACTCCTCTTTGACACTCAGATGATCGTGGATGGTGTATGGGGCATCGCGCTGCCGGGCGGTTCGCTGGCCCTGGGGCTTGATGTGACGCCGGCCGTTCACCTGTTCTCCGAGACAGGCGCTCACATCTGCACGCAGGCGTCGGAGCTGCCTGAGTGGTCGCAGTTGCTGCCACGCGACGAGCCCGTTGCCATGGATCAGGCAACGCGCGAATGGATCCGGCAAGCGACCCTCACCGTGGGCGCCGCGTATGCCGGCGGCCGCCTGTTCAGACAGTACCGGAGTTCCGGACCAAACGGCGTGTCGTTGCTCGCCGAGTACGATGATGACCTGAATCTGCAGAGCGTCTACACCTCGCTTCCGGGTCGGTTGATCGGGGGGGATGGGCAAACGCTGTTCTTTCTAGGC
The DNA here is from genome assembly GCA_009840215.1 of Gemmatimonadota bacterium. GTDB lineage: Bacteria > Gemmatimonadota > Gemmatimonadetes > Longimicrobiales > Gaopeijiaceae > Bin94. Next base: position 5,014 of record VXOC01000073.1, read on the forward strand.
GACGAGTCGGTTGATGAGACGAGGGTCTTGAGGTTTCGAGCGTCGCGGACGTAGCAGGCTGCTCGTCGGCTAACCTGAACCGCGAATAGGGCGAAGAGGGGCATCGGCGAACGCTCGGCGCGACGCGGAAACACTGGTCGCGAACACCTCGTGTTCGTGCCCGCGGCAGTTTGCTCTCTCATCGGCCTCGCTGAGCAGCCGGGACTCGCTTCCCCGGTTTCCTGTGGAGCCTGCACAGCTACTCCGACGCATCTACTGAATCCGAGGCTGGCCACTGGCCGGTTGCACGCGCACCCTCACCGTGCCTCTGGCCGGGTAGGATTTGCTGACCAGCCGCAGTAGGCGAGGAAGCGTCCGAATTCTGGTTCCATCGCTTCGCGTCTGCCGCCACGATTGCACATTTTGGGGCCGGGAACTGTTGGACCAATGATGGGGTGGACTTTTCCCTATCGAGATGACCAGAGGACCCAACCCCCAAAGGAGTGTTCGTCCAATGAAGCGCGTCTGTGTGATCATCGCGGTTGGGGTGGCCTGCTTCCTCGGTGGAGTAGTCGTCTCTCCGATGCTCGGTTGGCACGGTCCGCAGATTCCGGTGCCGGCGTCCGAAGCAACGATCGGCCTCCCCGCCGCTGTGGAACGGGCGTGGTTCCCCCCGATCGGCGAGTACGAGAATGGGGGCGACGCGCTGGATGATGAACGTTTTGAGGTGCTCATGGCAGCTCTTGACGCCGCGATGAGCGCCGAAGAAACCTTGGCCGACTTCGCTGTTGAAGCGCATTTCCACCTGACCAACTTCGCCCGACGTCTCACGGTGCCCCGGATCACGGAGCCCCAGCGGGAGGAGATCTCCGACTTCCTGACCTCTCTCGGCGAGAAGTATCCTGACCATCTCCAACTGATCGATCGCCGAAAGGCTTTCCTGACCTCGCTTTACTCACCGAAGTTCACCGATGATGTACCGGTCTTCTCCGGGCGCGTGGACCTGTTCCTCAGCAACTTGGAACTGTACCCCGATGGCGACTTCGAGGATGACCAGGTGGATCAGATTCTGGCCAGGCTGCGTGCAGTCCTCAGTGCACCTGAAGTCTCCGATAGCTTCGAAAAGGAGGCCGCAACCCACCTGAATCACGCCAGCATGCTCCTACAGTTCGGCCGCCTCTCGCCAGAACAGTTGGCGCGGGTCCTGGCATACATTGACGAGGTCGCTGCAGTTCATCCCGAAGCGTCGGACCTGATCGGGAACACCCGCTACCTCATTGAGAATCTGACGCCTGGGAGAGTAGCCCCGGACCTCACCGGGACGGACACCGACGGTGAGGAATTCTCGTTGGAGGACTACCGGGGGAACATAGTGGCACTCGTCTTTTCTGGGCATTGGTGCGGTCCCTGCCGGGTGGAATACCCGTTTCAACGCGCCATGATGAGTCTCTATGAGGATACCAATGAAGATGTGGTGCTCCTGAGTGTGAACTCCGACCCGGTCCTGGACACGATCCGGGCCGTGAAGGTTCGTGAATCGCTGGGCTATCGGACCTGGTGGGACGGCCATGGAGAGGTGTCCACCGAGGGTCCGATCGCGACCGAGTGGCGTGTCGGGGCATGGCCGACAATCTACATCCTGGATGAGGAGGGTGTGATCCGGTTTGTAGGTGAGCGTGGCGCCGCCATGATCGCGGCGGTGGATGAGCTTCTGAAGGAGAAGCGGTGGGCGGCGTTTGAGGCCAGCATGTTGGCGCCGGTGGGGGATCCGCAAGCGGGCGGACAGTGAGTCCGTGTTCGCGCGTGCCATCCTTGTCGTCGGCATGGCCTTTGGCGGCTCCGTTGGCGATTTGGTTGTCGACACGGGCCAGATTCAGCATTTGGTCCGCGATAGCGCTGGCATCCGGATCGTGGATAACCGGCGGCCAGAGATCGACTCCTGGTTGGATTGGGTGATTGGGGCCGAGTCTGATGTGAGGATCGGCACCCGCGACGGTTCCGGTGCCTTTCAGCTGTACCGTGCAAGAGACGCAACAAGGCTCGCGGATGGAAGAATCGTGGTCGCGAATGGCGGCTCGGACGAGTTGCTCCTCTTCAGTGCCCACGGCGACTACCTCGGTACCCGAGGAGGCCGGTGCGAGGGCCCCCTGGAGAGTTCCAGTCGCTCGCCCTCGTTCACGCGTGGGGTGCCGATTTCCCGTAATGGCTGCGGATTCGGAGAACGGTCGGATCTCCGCTTTAGAGCTGGACAGAATGCACGGCAGAACGAATTCGTTGCGTGGAGAGCCCTTGAGGCTCATTCGGACGCTCACAGCCACGGCGGGCCGGGGATCAGAAGGCGGTGCTTCGGGGCTGGTCGTTCACGTCGCTGTGCGCCAGGTCGTCGGGCGGCCATAATCCGGATGGCGATGTCTCATTCCCCCGTGCGCCAAACTTGGCCAGGACAGCTGGCTGGCAAGCCGCCAACCGTGTGGAATTCAGCCACCGCGGAGCCAAAGTGCGAAAGGAGCAAGGAATGTCTCAAGTAGAGGGCGGGCGCCCTGCCCGGAAGAGTCTGGTATCCGCCGCGTTGGTGCTTGGCGGCTTCGTTGTGGGGATTGCAGCGGTCCGGGCCGTGGACGGAGGGAACCCGGGCAGTCCCGCCGCAGAGGTGCCGGACGTCGTGTTCCCCGCCGCGGTTCTCAAAGCGTGGTTTCAGCCAGTCTCCGAATACGATACGGGCGGACAACCGCTGGACGACGAGCGCTTTGGAACACGTGCCGTGCGAACCGCTCGAAGTCGGGCAGGAAGGGCTCGGGTTCGCGGCCGGGCCGGAAGCACCGCTCTTCGACACACTCGGCAAGCAACCGCTGGCCCTCGATGTCCCGGCGGTTCAGAATCGCGCCCGCCTGGACGAGCGCGTGGGCGGACACGACCAGCCCGGTCGGCTGGATGAAGCCGAGCCACTCCAGGTGGTCCCTGACCTGTGCGGGCAGCCGCTTCGCCATGACCCCTACCCGGTCTCCGGCCAGAGATACACCAGACCCACCGGCTCCACCCGCGGCCTCCCGCGCACCCGGTAGAAGTTCCGGATCCGCTCGGGCTCATCCTTCAAGTCCCGCTCGAACTGGTGAAGACGCTCCCGCCAGGCGCGCTTGTTGGCCTCCAGCTGCCTCTTGTCAGCGGCGTCGAGATCCAGCGCTAGCTGCGCGACCTCCGCCTCGTGCCGATCGAGCTCGGCCTTTACCCGGTCCCTCTGGCGCACCAGGGTCTCGCGAAGCTCCTTCGCCTCCCGTGCGCCCCTCTCCCGCAATTTCAGGGCGGCGCGTTCGGCGAGCGCTTCCGCTCTGGGCTCCAGCTGGGGCCGCAGCTCGCCGATGTCGCGGGGCGCGGACGCGAGAAGGCGCCGTCGCACCGTCTCATTCGGCTGCGAAGCCCGCCCGCTCGCCAACAACTCGTCTAGAAGCGCCATCGTCTTCCGCTCCGCCTCCAGAGCGTAGGGGCTGAGCGGTCCCCGCCGAAGTTCGGGGTCCCTCCAGCGCGCCGTGACCGTGACGATCTCCTCGTGCAGGCGCTCCGCGCGTTCGCCGTACAGGGACAGGCGGCCCAGAAGCACGACGCGGGGCACCGAATCGGCCACATGGGCCAGACATGCCCGCGACAGGTCGTTGTGGATGAATCCCTGGGCACGGAACCGGGCCAGCAGCCGCTGGGCGACCCGCTGCTCGAGGTGCAGGTGAACCACTTCCTCCGTCAGTTCCTCCGGATCCGAGAAGACGACCGGCCGGATCGGAGCCTCCTTCCGCCATTCGAGCGGCTTCTGCTCGCGTTTGATGGGGACCCGAAGCGTATCCAGCGTGGCCGCCCAGGAGGGATCCGCCGCGACGCGCCCGCCCAGCTCGGGAAACCGCCACACCTCGCGCCCGCTCTCGTCGCGTTCCCGCCGCAGAGGCCCGGCCCGCTGGATGCCGAGCGAGCACGACAGCGCCTTGCGGAAGGCGTCCGGACGGAACCGCACCCAGTTGCGTGACTTGTCGAGCAGGGTCCGGCACCGGTCGATCTGCTTCCGCAGGTCACGCCGCCTATCGCGGATCGCTTCGAACTCCTCGGTGATCGCGCTCGTTCTGTCAGCGGGAAGGTCGCTTTTTCCCAGCGCCTGCAGCTCTGCGGCCAGCGCGTGCGCGTCGCTTCGGCGAATGCCGCCCGTGAGCCGTGCCTCGACGTCCTCGTCGATCACCTTGGCCAGACTGCCGAGCTCGCGCCGAATCGTCCCGGTCTTTCGCACCAACACCTCCAGCACCCGGTCCTCGTGGCGCTGCGGCAGCTTGAAGTAGTGGCACCGCACTTCCTCGGCGGGCTGCAGCTTCCGGTCGATCCGCCCGTTGCGCTGCTCGATGCGGCCGGGGTTCCAGGGAAGGTCGAAGTGGAAGAGGTCGGTGCAGTGCGCCTGGAAGTTCAGGCCTTCGCGAGCGGCGTCCGTAGCGAGCAGGATCCGCAGGGGATCCTTCGCCGGAGGTTCCTTGAAGCGCCGCTGGATCTCCTTGCGGCGGGGTCCTCCCGTCAGCCCGTCAATCACCTCGATGCGCTCGTCGGCCCGATCCGTACCCTCGATTGCGCGCTCCAGCGCCTCTTTCAAGAATCGCTTGGTACCCTCCCGGTTCTCGGTGAAAATGAGGACGCGGCGGTCGTTCCACCTGGGTGCCTTGCCGACAACCGGCTTCCCGAACGCCGGCAGGTCCGGGCACAGGTTGTCGCGGATCCAATCGATGAGACGGTTCGTCTTGGCGTTCGGCCGGGTGCGTGCCTCGTCGGCTACCGCCTGCATCCTGTCCAGCAGCCGGAGTTCCTCCCGCCAGATCTCCTCCGCAGTGGCGTCGCGCCGGAGCCCGGCTTCGGCCTCGCGGTTGGCGGCCTCGATCAGGTGTTCCTCCTCGGCCGCCTCGGCGTCGGCGGCCAGATCCCGATTTTCGTCGGATTCGGGATCCGGACCCAGGTGGTCCGGGGAGTCGTCGTCGGCTCCGGCAGTTCTGAGAAACCCGGCCCCGTCAGGGTCCGTACCATTCGCGCGAACAGACCTCGATTCGCCCGGCTTCGTCGCCCCGGTTGCTGCTCCCCCACCCCTGGCCCACTGTCTCTCAACCGTCTTGCGGTGTCGCTTCAGGCTTCTCGCGAACGCCTCAATGGACGAAAGCAGGCGCTGCTGCAGGCCCACCACGAGGAGCCCGGCCGCGGCCCGCCCACGCGCGGTGGCGTTGGCGAAACGCCGGCTGCGAAGGGTCCGGTACTCGTCCAGCAGGCGTGAAAGAACCAGCTCGGGGGCGTCATCCGGCAGCCCGTCGATCACCACGGGCTCCACGCGGCGTATGGGAAATCCGCCCTCTTCCTCGCGGATGTCCTCCTTGAGCCGCCGCACCATCACGGCATCCAGGTCCTTCTTCCCGCGCACCTTGACGCCGCGCGTGAAACGGTGCGGATCGAGCAGCTCCAGCAACGTCGAGAAGCTGTTCGAGTGGCCGTTGTGGGGCGTAGCCGACAGGAACAACCGGTGCTCGAAGCGATCGCAGAGATCACGCACGGCACGCGTGAACTTGGACTCGATGCCGTACCGCCCCCGGTGACTGGGGGCGGCGTGGTGCGCCTCGTCGAGCACGAGCAGGCTTCCGGGTCGCTTCGCGCCAAGCCACGCCCGCATGGGGTCGGCGTAGGTCGGATCCGCGAGCAGTCGGTGCGAAACAAGGAAGCGGCTGTGCGTCGACCACGGGTTGGTCCCGAACCCTCGCTCGCGCCGGATGCGCGCCAGGTAGTGTCGGTCCAGAATCTGGAAGATCAGCCCGAACCGTTCCTCCATCTCTCCCTTCCACTGTTCCAGCACCGACGGCGGCGCGGCCACCACGATGGTTCTGATCTTTCGCCGCAGGAGCAGCTCGCGGACGATCAGTCCGGCCTCGATGGTCTCCCCCAGTCCCGTGTCGTCGGCGATGAACAGGTTGACCCGGGGGAGCAGCAACGCCTTCCGCAACGGCTCCATCTGGTAGGCGTCGATCTTGATCCCGGCCCGAAACGGCGCCTGGAATAGCGACGGGTCGGTCGCGGTGGTGCAGCTCCAACGCAGCGTGTTCAGGAACGCGGCGAAGTAATCGGGCGAGTCGAAGCCGTGCTTCCCCAGATCGGACCATGGCTCGTCGTCGATGATGGCCCGGTCGAGTTCACAGTCCCAGAACACCTCCAGCTCCTGCCCCTGGGCGTCGTCGTCCGCGCAGGCGAGGTCGGACGCGGGAGGACTCGCCGGGCCTGGTGGCCGAGACGACTTCCTCGACCAGCCAGTGCCGCGTGCGGACGCGGACCATCTCACCAACGTGCGGATCGCGTTCGGGGAGGTCGGGGTAGGGGGTGGAAGGGGTGGCTGTCACGGTTGCGTGATCGTTAGTTAGTTAGCGAGCGGGCCGAAAGCATGATGTCGTCCGAGCGTCGATCGCAAGATTACCGTGGCCGGTTGGACTCTACCGTCTCTGTCCTCCTGCGGGTGTCAGGCCGTCCCTTCGGGAGAGCCATTCCACCGTCTGTTGGTCTTAGCGCGCGGGCTCTGGAAGCCTCCGTACGACTAGCACTGGCACGTCCATTTCATCCTGCTCGATCACCGCCACTAGACCGCCGGGACCGAAGGCCGAAGGTATGATCGCCGATTCAGCGGCGATCGTGCCCACATACCGACCCTCCACGGTGATGACGTCAATGGGGGAGGGCGCTTTCCCGAGTTTCCCCACACCCGTTGATTCGGATGGGTACCCAGTCTCCGGTGTTCGCCGTACCCAGAGCGTGCCCTCCCAAGTTGCCCAAAGGTCGTCGACCTGCGGGATGTCATGGTAGAACTCCACCTTGATGGCGCTCTCGAGGTAGCGTTCGACAGCACCGGGTGACGCTCCCGCAAGAGCCCGGCCAGCCACCTGTCCCAGTTCATCAGAACGTGCGCGCATGTCCTCCAGCTCCGCGCGAGCAGCCTCCATTCGCTTGGCCCTGTAGTCCTCGCGAACCTCTTCGGTGACCAATCGGGATGGAAATTCACGGTGCAGGACACGGCGGACTTCACCGGCGGGGTCGGCAATCTTGATCGCATACCCGGACGAGTCCGAGTACGCCACTCCACCGTCAGGAAGACCGGCGAAGAGGAACTTGGGCACGAAGGCGGTACCGTAGGAAACGCCGGACGGGGCCCATCCGGTGACGAGGACCTCAACCCGCGCATCCGCTCCTTCGAAAACGACTCTTTCCAGATCCCGACCGAAACCCGGACCGACGCTCACCAACGACCTCCCTGGTGACACCGATCTCCTCACCTCCTGAAGCCTCATTGGTAGGTGGGAGAGAAAACCATGCTCTCCACCCGCCATGATCACCCTGTTTCGCTCCTCGATCATCTTGGGCCGGGTCAGCAGCGGGTCCTTGTTCTGACCGTCTCTCAAGGGAATGCGAACCATCCGTTCGAAATCGCCGTCCGGTCCAAAAACGTGATATGCCCAGTGCCCGGCATCGGGAACCACGATTCGGCCTTGCGGGAGGACTGCCATTTGCCCGCCTGTTTCACGCCACTCGCCCGGTCCGTCACCCGAACGCCCGAACTTCACGACGAGTTCGCCTGCGGGGTTCACAATGATGATCTTGAGACCACGAACACCCGCGTCCGTCCCGGCGTCAGCGACGTAGAGATTCCCCGCTGCATCGAATCCAACACCGGTGATCTCGGTTAGTTGTTCCCACTCATCGGGCCCACCACCGACGCGATAGACCTCCTCAAACTCCACGGCGAGAATCCGGTCCTCTACGGGAAGGTCGAAGACCTCCTGAGCAGTTCTGGTTCCTTGGGACGTCGCAGGCGCGAGCGAGCGTGTGTCCGAAGCCAGGGCGGGCACAACTTCGACAGCTCTGTCGCTACTGAGAGTAAGAGCAGGCGCCTCGCTGCTCGTCCGGTTTCCCTGAACGATCGTCACAGCCAATATTCCCAGCGCCACCAATACAGGGAGGACGAGCCAACGAATCTTCCCCGCGCGAACCGATTTCGCCGATCCTTCTCGATGGTGACCGCGCGGAGTCGGGCTTGGCCACGGCAGCTTTGCACGCTGGCTAGGGATACTCACGCCAATTCGGGACCGGCTAGACAGACTGATGTCCTCGTGATGGCTTCAAACGTGGATCGGAACGTTGATCGGGTCGCCATCGAACTCGCAGATCAGGAGCTGCGCGCCGCCTCCCAAGTCGACGACTGTCAGCACCCAGTTCGTCTGCTGCATGCACCATTCCTCGAATGGAACGTAGTGCACGGGATCATCGGTCTCGCACTTCCCGGCCATCATGAAAAGCGCCCCTGCAGCCAAGAGACAGGTGTTGCGTACGCGTCGGAGCATCGTCTTTCTCCAATTGTTGATCCCCAAGTTGCCTCACCGAGCCCTACTGTAGGACCTCGATGCTCTAACGACTCGATCCACCCGGGACGAGAACCGAATCGCTCGCGCTCATGTTTACGGCCCGACGCAGCATTGCCGCAAATTTATGTCGGGAGCAAACAAAGTGTCCGGTCGCTCCAAAGCGCCTAGGATCTTCAGGCCACGCTCCTAGCGGCGAGTGGAGGAGGGGAGGGTGGGAAAGCAAGACTCCAGCCACAGCCAGCGGCAGGGCGACACTCGTGGTGTTGCTGAAGTTGGTGGACGAGTACCCAATCAGGTCGGCCCGGGCAATTCGCGACTGCGGCAGGGTGGCCTTCCCCGCAACCGCCGGATCCGGCTGCGAAGCTGCCCTCGCTTCGCTGGCCTTCCCTTGAAGGGAGGGAGCGTTCCGTTCATCCCCAAGCCTCCTCCTGTCCATACCGTGTCTCTCCGCCTCGCCCTACTCCAGATCTCTTTCTCCTCTCGTGTCTCGCTCGGCGTTGGCAGAGTGGGCACGGGCCGGAACCGCACCGTACCGAAAAGATGCCCGTCATATGGTAGATGATCACGCGCCAGCGGCACGTCTTGCCCTGCCCAGCCTGATCATCAACGCGGTGCCCACCCCGGCTAGGATGATCGAAACCACCTGCGCGAGGGTGAGCACGCCGAAGAAGCGGTCGTACTTTGCCCTGAAGATCTCCACGAAGAGACGTTCGGCGCCAGCCAGCACGAGCCACAGTGCGAACAGCCAACCGGGACGGCGGTCATGACGGCGTAGGTGCCATAGGACCAGGAAGATGAGTGTCGACATTCCTGTCTCGTATAGCTGCGTCGGGTGGACGGGCAGTATCTCGCCGTACCGTTCGACCATCGCCGGGTCGATTTCGACGCCGAACTTCGCGCTCAGGCTCGCAGCGGTCGTAGGGGGTTTGCCTTCCGGGAACGCGATCCCCACCCACGAGTTGGTGGGACGGCCGTAATCGTCGCCCACCAGGAAGCAGCCGATGCGTCCCACGGCGTATGCGATCGCCAAGGCCGGCGCAGTGGCGTCGAATGTCCCCCCCATGGGGAGGCCGACCCGACGAATCCGCCAGAAGAATAGCGCCACGGCAAGGAGCAATCCCCCGTACCAAACCATTCCGTCCCGGGCGAATATCATTCCGAAGGGATCAGCAGCCAGGCGGTCGTAGTTGAGGAGCAGGTAATAGAGGCGGGCCCCCAGGAGGCCGCCGATCACAGCCATCACGAGTAGGTCCCATGCGTGATCGGCAGTCTGGCCCTGCCGCACCATCTCGGCCCTTAGGAAGTATCCACCGACTAGGAACGACGCCAGCATCATGACCCCATAGGAGGTCACGGGCGTGGCCCCTAGGATTGGGAACCATTCGGGGAGATGGAAGAGATTAGGGTACACCGAGACCTAAGTATTCATGGTCCCGAAGACCAACCCTTGGCGGGCCTTGCGACCCGCCAAGGGCGGCAAAGACCCCGCTAGGCCCACAATGGAGCCGATACCGGGGACGGGGCGTGCAATCGCGGCCACAAGGCATCTCATGTGGAATCGGTGAAAGGGCCTCCTAACTGCGTCGGCCCCACGTTTTGGCATACGCCCAAGCTCCTAGCCCGTTCGCGGAAGAGTCAAGTTGCTGTCGGGAGCAAATTGAATGTCCGGTTCTCAAAGTACGAAGTGTGCGCTTTCCTGTTCGGGCGCTCGGGGTTGGTCTTGGGGACGCAGTTGTCCCGGTGAACTGGGGTGGAGAGTCATCGGGAGCGGTCGGGAGGGGTTACCCCCGGGAGTCGAGTGTCAACCCCAGCGAGAGCTGCTTCTTTGGGGTGAGTGCGGAGCCCAATTCGACCCTGACCCGCCGAACCGACAGTGTGACCTGGGCAACGAGGTAGCCACGGGTGGGGTCGCACGGCCCCACGCGAGCATCAGAGACGGCCGAGGAGTGGCGCCGGCCGTCCGGCGACTCATCTATCGCAATCCGCCGTTGACAGCATCCTTAGTATGTTGGTGTTCAATGTCCCTAGCTGGCTCGAGGGAGTATCGGTGGTCCACACCGCGTCCCACAGCTTGCTCCAGATGAGGAGGTGCAGTCTTTGATCGCCGAGGGCACCTCTTCGAGAGCCTCCCTTACGCCACCACTACTTGCGCTTCTCGGGAATCCACGGCTTCGCGACCGCATCCGGATCGCGCTGCGGATGGGGGCCTCTTCACAAGTTCTTGGCGACGTGATTTCGGCAGCCGATTGGCATCAATTACGCCTCTTGGCCGCACACCACCCGGGATCACCGGTAGTGATCGACACATTGTGGGAAAACCCACCGCAGGCTGTGGAGGACGCCGCGGTCGGGCAGACCGCCAACTCCCGGTGGCTCACGGTAATCTGGTACGCACCAGTCGACCCGGCCAGCCGATGTCGGCTGAGTAGCGCACGGATTACCCTTGGGACTCACTTGCTACCCGGCGGCAACGACGACTTCGAGGCCATCGACGCGGCAGTCTTGAAGAACACTGATGCAGCGCGTGTCCAGCGGCTGCGCGAGGACACGAAGAGAGTAGCAGATCCCGCCGCATTCGAAATGTTCGATCACGCCCTCGACCTCGCGACCGGACCTTGCACCGTATCCGATCTTGCCGGGCGTGTCGGTCGGACCAGGCGCACCGTGGAGCTCCGGTGCGTCGCACTGGGGATTCCTGCCCCGAGGGCGCTCATCGCACTAGCGCGCATCTTCACCGTTCACAGGCTCGCCGAGTGGAGCCAACAGCCGTTCACTGCGGTCGCCCGCGCGCTCGGGTTTTCGGATCGGTCCAATTACCGGCGCTTGGTACGTGGAGTTCTCGGCCGTGCGCCTGCGGAGATTCAGCAGTTGGGCGGTAGCGACTACGTGGCGCGGTACATCGTGAGGCGTCTGGGGCGTTGAGGCCCCCGTTCTGGTACTTCGCATCGTGCCTCTGGATTCTTTGGACTGTGGTATTATTGCAATTCTCCGGGGGTGAGCGGCCAAATCCCTACCGAAAGGCCGAACGAACTCTGGGGGATCAGGTTGGCACCAAGCGCGGGTCAGGGGTGGAGGTTCGTGAGGACGCGGACGATGTGACGGCACGGCATCCGCGAAGCCTGACGCACTAGGAGCCGAAGGGCAGGTTGCTGGGCCACGCCGAGGCTACGGCGTGACCGGTTCGGGTGCTCCCCTCGGCTCGCCCCGCTCGCCTCGGCCGGCACCGGAACGGACGAGGCGGACAACTCTTGGCACTCTGAGGATCGGACACTCAACTTGCTTCCGACACGTCTTTGCGGCATTCGGGCCCCGATGTTATGATCATAACGTTCACCGGGCATGATGCCCGGTTCCGAATCACCCCATTAGGAAAGGCACGGAGCCCCCAATGAACCGTCGAAGACTCTTTCCCATCGTCGCAGGTGCGCTGTTGGCGCTCATCGCGAGCACCGCACCTTCACCTTCCGACGCGCTCCACTGCAACCACAAGGGGTGCCTCGAGTTCGATCCTCCGTTCGTCGACGTCTGTATTCCGGCGGGTATTCTGGAGATACATTGCATACAAGTCGACTATTTCACCTGCGTTCACGATTCTTGCGACGAGCACTAGCCGTCGTAGCAGTACTCCTCGCTTCGGCACCTGCCGGATGCGAGGGGCCACCATCGCAACGTATGTCGAGCAGCAGAGATAGTACCGGGGTGAGGATCGCCGTGAGCAATGTGGCCAATCGTAATGTCGGTCAAGTTTGTTCCTTGGCTGACGCTCCGGACATGCGCTTGACCAGTCCTGCCTCGGGTGAATGGACTCTCTCTAGAGTCGAAGACCTCCATCGGATGGACGATGGTCGCCTCGTTGTGCTGAATCGGGGCTCCTTTGAACTGTTGATGTTCGGTCGAGATGGGGAGTTACTCCGATCCATCGGGCGATTGGGAGAGGGGCCCGGGGAGTTTATGGATCCCATTGAAATCGACCTTGCCCGTGGCGACTCGATTGTTGTGTGGGATTGGGAGTTGGGGCGACTCACGCTTTTCGGGCCGTACGGATCTTACGGAAGAAGCGTCATGCTTCAGCCGCCGGTAATCAATCCCACTGGTCGTGTAGGTGTGCTTGGCCAGGATGGTATAGTCATCGGTAACCAACACGTGCCATCGGTCGGCAAGCGGTTGACGCCACATTTCCTGCAGGTGCTTCGGTACGGCTGGAGGGGCATGTTGGTCGACACGCTGGTGATATTGCCGTACGGGGAACGGGGGATGGTCAATCCAGAAGAGTCCAGGTTGATGGCAGGGCCACTCTTTGGGTCGAGAGGTGTTTTTGCGACCCAAGGCGACCTGTTGTACACGTCGGACGCCGACTCTCCGGAGGTTCGGGTCTATCGCGGGCGACAACTCAAGTCGATCGTCAGGTGGGAGCCGGGAGACCTGTCAGTGCGCAAGGGGGATGTGGAAGCCTACACCGCCGCCCGGCTGGCGGGAGTCGGCGAAGATATGGCGGAGATTCTTCGCAAGAGCTTCGAAGCGTTTCCGGCCAACGACGCTTTTCCGGCAGTCATGGAGATCCAGATCGACGCCCAAGGTCGAATGTGGATCCGGACCTACGACAGGCCGGGTTCGACCGTTACCGAGTGGTTGGGCTTCGAGGAAACGGGGGCGTTCATCTGCAGCTTGTCCGTCCCTAGACACTTCAGGCTCAAACATTTCCACACCGCAGTGGTTGTCGGCGTACACAGCGATGAGTTGGACGTTGAGTCTATTGAGGTAAGGTCTTTCGGGTTTTGACCGCGCGCGCCGTCGGCAACCCGGATCGTCAAGGGTCCGGGCACTGGACCCGCAGGATAAAGTTGCAGGTCCAGAAAGGTCTTGTTGCCCTTAGGCCTTCAAGGTCTGGCGGTGCGGGACAGTTGTAGAGCGCGCGCTCTACCTGGATAGCGGTAAGTCGATGTTGACCCGCGCCCTGCGCCCCTCCGCGGTAGTCGTAGAGGCGGGCCGGAAGCGGCTTGAGAGCTGGCAGGTCCTTGAGAGCTGGCAGGTTCCAGATTCCTCGAACCAGCTGCGCCGCGGAGTTCGCCGAGCGAGAGACGCCTTCTCGCCCACCCGGTTAGACCTGCCGCATGACCCACGCCGAGTTGGCTGCCGCCACGCCTTGGTAAGTGCTTGCAGAACCAGCTGTACTGCTCCCGGTGGACGTGTTCCCAGTCCGGATGGAATCCGCAGCTACATCGAGGGCCAGACGATGCTGGTGTTGATGCGAGGGTTGGAACGGCGTTCCAGTACTTCGGAGGCGTCCCCGTCGGAGCTGCTGGTCGACCAATTGCAGGCGGCAATCACTTGAGGATGGGCGGGCGGACGGCGGGATTGCCTATTCCGACGAAGTCGTCCACCCGTTCCGGGCGAAGCCGTCCAGCTGTTCCGGGCCAAGCTGTCCACCCGTTCCGGGCTAAGCCGTCCGGGTTTGAGCGGTGATCGGGAAGGGGTGCTGGACATGGATGGATCAGGTGGGGTTGGGGGTGGTGGGGGTCTCCTTGGTTGAGTCGTAGAGCCGCCTCATCGAGCCGCCCTTGAGGGTGATGCGGTGGGCGTTGTTGAGCAGCCGGTCGAGGATGGCGTCCCCGAAGGTGGGGTCGCCGATGGCATCGTGCCAGTGCTCGACGGGGGCTGGGAGGCGAGGATGGTGCCGCGGCGGGCGTAGCGGTCGTCGAGGACTTCGAGCAGATCGTGTCGGCCCTGGCCTGACAGGGAAGCGAGGCCCCAGTCGTCGAGGACGAGGAGCCAGGTGTTGGCGAGGCGCTGAACGAGCTTCGGGTAGGAACCGTCGGCGCGGGCCAGAGCGAGTTGGTCGAGGAGGCGGGAGACGCGGAAGTAGCGGGTCGAGATGCCGAGTTGGCAGGCCTGGTGGCCGAGGGCGCAGGCGAGATAGGACTTGCCGGATCCGGTGGCGCCGGTGACGAGCACGGTCTGGCCGTCCTTGATCCACTGTCCGGAGGCGAGCCGCAGAACGAGGGAACGGTCGAGGCCGCGGGCGGCCTTGAAGTTGATGTCTTCGATCGTCGCATCGAGGTGGAGCTTGGCGATGCCCTTGAGGCGTACGTAGCGGCGTTGTTCCCGTTCGGTCTTCTCGCGTTCGAGGAGCAGGGACAGGCGGTCCTCGAAGGCGAGTTCGCCGATGTCGGGCATGGCGAGTTGCTCCTCGAAGGCCTGGGCCATGCCGGCCAGGCGCAGTTCGTGGAGCAGGTCGAGGGTGGGTTGGCGAAGCATCTTCGTCAGGCCTCCTTTCCGTTGTCGGAGTTGGCGTAGTAGTCCGGTCCGCGGACGTGGGCGTGGTCGCCGGGCAGGTCGAGCGAGCGTTGCTCGCCCGCGCCGGCCTGGTCGAGGCCGGTGGAGAGGATGGACTTCACGGACTTGTAGCTCAGCATTCCGTTGTCCAGCGCGCGGCGGCAGGCGGCTTCCATCCGTTCGGCGGGGTAGGCGCGCGCGAGCCGCATGAGGCCGAGGCAGCTGCGGTAGCCCTGTTCCGGATGGGGCCGGCTATCGAGCAGCTCCTTCGTGAAGGCAGCGGTCTGGGGGCCGGTCTTGCGGGCCCAGCGGACGAGGCGCGACGGGGTCCACTCGAGGTGGGCGCGATGCGCAGCGGGCAGATGCGCCCGCACGGTCGTGTAGCCTCCCTTCCGGCGCCCGCGGACGTGGGCCGCCACGCGCCGGTGCTTGAAGAACACCTCGATTGTCGTGGCGCTGAGCCGGACTTCGACCTCCTCGCGCCTGAGCGCGTGCGGAACGCTGTAGAGGTGGCCGTCGACCTGGATGTGGTAGTCGAGGTTGACGCGCGCCTTGCGCCACTGGGCGTACTCGTAGCGCTCGGCCGGGAGCGGCTTGAGCGCGGGCCGGTCCAGGTCCTCGAAGAGGCTGCGCCGGCTGCCCTCGGCCTTCTGGAACGGCCGCTCGTTGAGCGCTGCCAGCAGGGGCTTGACCGCGTCGCGGACCTCGCTCAGCGAGAAGAACCGGTGGTTGCGCAACGGCGCCAGAACCCATCGTCCGACGTTCTGGACCGCCGCCTCCACCTTCGCCTTGTCCTGGGGCGAGCGGGGGCGGGCAGGCAGCACCGCGGTCCCGTAGTGGGTCGCCAGATCGTGGTACGTCCGGTTGATGTCGGGTTCGTACCGGCTCGCACGCCGTACCGCCGCCTTCTCGTTGTCGGGGATGACGAGCTCCGGCACCCCGCCCCAGTACTCGAACATCCGCACGTGCGACGCCGTCCAGTCCGGCAGCGACCGCGTCAGCGTGACGTCGGCGAAGGTGTGGTTCGACGCCGCCAGCACCCCGACGAACACCTTCGCTTCGTGGATCTCGCCGGTCCGCCGGTCCGTGACCTCGACCGTCGGGCCCGCGTAGTCCACGAACGCTTCTCGCCCGCCCTGTAGACCTGGCGCAACACCACATCGAGTCGCCCGCGCCACTCCCGGTAGCGGTCGCAGAAGCGGCTGTACTGGTACCCGTCCGGGTGCGCCCCCCGGTACTCCAGCCAGAGAAGCTGAAGCGTCACACTCTTGTGGCGCGCCAGCTCCCGGTGCACCCAGGCCCAGTCCGGCTCCGGGCGCGGCACCCGCGAGGGCGCCGGCGGCGGATACAGCGCCGCCTCCAGCGCCGCGTCGTCCAGATCGTCCGGCAGCGGCCACGACACTCCCGCCTCGCGCGCCCGCCGCACGTAGCTGCCGACCGTGCTGTGGGAGATCCGCAGAATGGCCGCGATCTCCCGGTTGCTCCGGCCGAGGCCGCACTTCAGCCGGAGTACATCTCGAATCTTGCGCATGGATAACCTCTTCTGGGCCACCGTTCTTCCTCCTCGCTCAGTGATCTCTCGCGAGGTTGGAAGAACGGCCCCCTACATCAGGTCATCCAGCACCCCTCCCCGCCCCCTCGACTCCTGCGCGCTGGTGTCCCCGGCGCGCCCCACCGAAGGCGCACCAAGGTGGACGACATGCGTCGGAATCGGTGGACAGCATCCGTCGGAACGGGTGGACGGCATGGATCGGAATCAGTGGTCGGCATGCCTCGGAATCGATGGTCGACATGCGTCGGAATCAGCAGGGATCGGGCACAGACGAAGGGCAACGTGGAACGGCCGATTCGGCACATACCCGAGAGCTTCCTTTACGGTGGGAAACTGCGTCACCGACGACCCACCTCAATGCCGGGCGCGCTTCTAGCTGATATGGAAGGGCCCTCTGTCAAGTAGAGGTGTCTCGTTGTCTGTCATGGGCTGTGGGGGAGGTCGTCCGAGGTTCGCTTCGACGGTGAATCCTCCTGATATACGCCGGTTGGCGTTAGGCCAGAGCGGCAAGAATTCGGATTCGTCGGGAGCTGGCTCGATCTAGGTCGCGTGGGTCTCGGGTCCGGATTCGGTCCCGGCCACATAGCTAGCGCGAGCGTTCTCCTGCCGTGCCTCGGGCGACCTCCCTCTTTCAGCATTGTGACTTGCTTCTCGTCTATGGTTCTCAGGCGGCGCGCCGCCCTGTCTTGATCTCCACCGCGCTCTCCTGCATGAGCGCCCACACGAACCCGGCCGGCTCCCGTGCCACGGCCACCGCCGCGATCTGGCTGGTCTTCCGGCCCGCCAGCCGCTGGAACACCCTGTGGAGCCGGTGCTGCGCCTTCCAGCTGTGGGCGATGGCCTCCGGTGGCTGGCCCTCCTGGCGGCGGTTCAGCACCGCGCCTCGCCGAGGCGGGAAGCGGTAGGTCCACGCTGCCTGCACAAGCACATGCCGGGCCCGGCTGTTGCCCGCCTTCGTGATGGAGCCCTGCCGCCTCGTTCCTCCGCTCGAGTGCTCGCTCGGCACCAGCCCGACGTTGGCCATCAGCTTGCCCGGGTGCTCGAAGCGTCGGAAGTCCCCGATCTCGGTGACCAGCACCATCGCTGCCTGGGTCGAGATCCCCTTGAGGCAGCACAGTCGACCGACCGCTTCCTTGTAGGTCGGCTCCAGCGCCAGTGCTTCGATGTGGCGGTCGAGCTCGTCGCGACGGTCCACCTTGTAGTCGAGCAGCGCCAGATACTCGCCGAAGACGACCTGGTCCTCGGTCTCCAACACCGCGTCGCGCTGGATCGCGCGCAGCCACATCATGTGCCTGAGCGTCCAGTTCTTGCCCTCCCGGTAGACCATACCTCGACGGGCCAGGAACTTCAGGATGTAGTGGCGCGACCATCCATCCCGACGTACACCTTGGTCTTCTTCTTCATAGGGCCGGTCTCCTGTTCCGGTTGCGACCTCAAGCGTCGCATGTGGCTCTGGCACCTCCGCTCACCGGGGCGCTAACCCACGGTAAGCCGGCCCAGGGGCCGGCCCTTCCATATGTTCTAGGTGTGATAGCATTTCACAAGAAAGGAGTCACTGGCAGGATCCAGCTTCAACGCTCCGCACTTCAATGTGCTCGACGCCAAGGGAATCGTATCCCTTGGTGACGGCAATCCCACCGCCCACGGCCAAGAGTTCAATGGGCGCTGTAGACGCCGCGATAAGCACTCCAGCCGTCGATCCAAAGATCCTCCACTGTGTGCCTTCCCCAGGGCCCGTCACAAGCGCTGCCCAGAGCGATCCGTCTCTAGCAGCGACTAAAGGGGCGACTGGTCGCAAGCCAGACCATCCGTACGGTGGAAGGGAGCTGGGCACCCCAGCTCTGTCCAAAAACCGTCTTATGTCCCTGTTTAGACCTCGTCTCCGTTCTCGGATCGCGGATAGGTATTGCGGGCGTCACATCTGTCGGCGAGAAGCGTCCGGGGGGCAAATAGAAAGACTCGGCACGTGTGTCGACGTCGATCAGCCTGATGGTCCAGTCCGTGCCGTCCGAAATTGCGAGCGTATTGCCGAACACGACTGCCGCAGTGAGTTTCCCAAGCGGGACGGCAGTCCGGCGTTCACCGGCCCGGCCGAACGGTTCGGCATATCGCTCGGAACCGGGTACGGTTGTGAGGCTATCCGTGAATGCACCGGTCGAATCGAACAGCCCAAGAACTGCGGTACGCCTCACGATCTGCCCGCCCGTCACCGGAACCGCAAACATCCAGAGCAAACCTATTGATCTACCGTCCGGAAGAAACCCGATCACGTTGCCTGCCGCAAACGGCTGAGGAATCGACAGGTTGATCATTCGGGTGACAACTCCGTCCTGATCGAACACGGTGATCCGCCTGAGTTCCCAGTCAAAAGCCATGAGCCGGTCTCCTGCGGCTTGTACCAAGCCGACGGACCTGAACTCCCCCGGTCCGGACCCAGGGCGTCCGAGACTCGCAAGCCACTCCCCACCAAACGAATACACCAAGAGCCGACGTGCGCTTGATTCGGCGATGGCGATCCTGTCGCCCAGAATGGTGGCTCTTGTCACACCAAACAACGGTTCACCCTCCGGTCCCCTCAACCTAGTGAGCGGTTCCGCGAGGACACACATATCAGCCACGCCGCTTTGGACAGCGGGCTCTGGCACAGGCGGCTTGCATTGCCCCATGAGAACCGCGGAGATCCCGCAAGCGATCGCACGGCTACTCTTCGGATTTGTCACGGACTTGATAGCCCCGCCGAAAGCCCACTCGGCTCAATCGGGAATCCGCGCGCCGCCCAATCGGATATCTCGGCTAGCCCAGCGACTCGCGCTAGCTCCTCCATAGGTCCGTAGGCCCAAGGGGGGCCATCGCGGATCGTCTTCTCCTGACGGACGACTACGATTTGCGGCACGGCAGCCCGTCCTCCAAGGCCGTCAACGAACAGCATGATCCCAGAATTGAACCAGTTCCGTCCGACAATGACCTCGTCGAAGTGACCAAATGAACTCAGTAGGTCCAATCCCCGCTCAACCGACCAGTCGTCGGAGACGCCGATGGTAGAAAAGAACATTCCCGCATTCTGCGCGGCTTCCCCGACTGCGACGGTCGCATCCTTGACGATCGTGACCATCTCGGTAGGTGGTTTTGACGTCGGCGCAACGACGACCAATGTCACGTGCACCCCAGACCTCAGTTCTGTGTGAATCAAAGGACTCGGCTCGGGCCAAACCGCAGACCTAAAGAACCAGGCACACACGATGAGCACCAGCACATAGACGAAGAGGGTGACTCTATCCGTCTCTTTCGAACGCGGGCCGCCTTGACCGGATCGCATAAACGATTCGCTTCGATTTCCCGTCGACTGCGTGGAAGATCCTAAGGATCTCTCTGGGCTATGCCGGAGCATTACTTCCGAGTCACCGAAACCGCCAAGCGCTCGACTTCCTCCGGCGCAAGTGGACCAATCACTAGCCCCTGCCCTTGGATTGCGAATGCTGGTGTGGCTCGAAGATCCAGCGTGGAAGCGATGTGCGAGTCAATGCTCAGCACCGAATCCGCCCGTTCAGAGGCCAAGCAACTGACCAAGGAGTCGGGCTCTGGAATGCCGGCGGCAGCCGACACATCGCGCCAGTCTGCCGAATCGTACCAGTCGTGGGATGTCATGAGATAGTTGTGGAGCGACTCGAATTCGCCTTGAAAACGAGCACAAATCGAAGCGAGAGCCGCCTTGCGGGAAGTTGGGTTGGCCGGGTTGGGGTTGTGGCGGATGGCGAGCCGAATCCCCAACTCTGAGACATTCGCGATAGAATCAAGCGTCTGGTGGAAGCGCCGACAGTACACGCATTGGTAGTCAATGAACTCAATCGCGATCGGGGATGCGTTCCCCGAGCCCACCACTGGCGCTTCTTGAGCCAATTCCGGCCACGATTCTGCTACGATCCGAGCCCGGTGCCGATCCTTGAGCGCCGCGTCGATTTCCAAGCGCAGCAACCCTCCCGATCGGAGAAGCAAGAAGAGGGCCGCGGCAACAAAAGCCCAACCGAGGATCAAGGCAGCCACGTCGGTTGTCTTTCTCATAGATGCCTAGGCAATGCTGATGGGTGGGGTAAGCGCGAAGATTGAACTATAATCGATCAGCAGTTCTAGCAGCTCCTTCTGTCGGGAGCAAATGGAGTGTCCTAACCTCTGAGCACATAGAGTGCGGGCCTGTCTGTAGTTCAGATGGCCATCGGTATAGTGCCCCCGGTTTTCTTTCGAAAGTAGTTTAGCAACCCTTTCGGGGTCCAAGAGAGAGGAGGCACTGGATGTCTCGGAGTACGGAAGAGCAGGATTCGGCGAGGAGCCGCGGGCGGCCGAAGGGTCTGCCGAAGCGATGGAGCGCGCAGCGGAAGGCCGAGGTGGTATTGAGGCTGCTGCGGGGCGAGGACATCGGCGAGGTGAGCTTGGACTGGTGAGTCCGGCGACGAGGCGGCCCTCCCCGCTGACGATGGTGTGTGCGACGTGGCGGGTGGCGGGTTCGAGCGTGTACGCGTTGCGGACCAGGGCCTGGCGTGCCGCCGGACTCCGATCGCCGGCAGCCGGGGGAAGCGGGGCGCGAAGACGCCACTGAGCGACGAGGAGCTGCTGCAGGAGATCCGGCCGGTGCTGAAGGCGAGTCCGTTCCGCAGGCGAGGGCCACCGTACGGTGAAGGCGCGGCTTGCAGCCAAGGGGATCCGAATCGGCAAGAGCCGCGTGCTGAGGCTGATGCGGGCGCACGGGTTGCTGGCGCTGGTGCGCCGGGGCCATCCCCGTGGGGACCGGACCCACAGCGGCCGGATCCGGACCGAGAGGCCGGACGAGCTCTGAGGCACGGACGCGTCGCGGTTCTGGACCAAAGCGGAAGGGCTGGTGCTGGCTCTTCGCGGCCGTGGACCACTGCACTTCGGACGTCGTCGGCTGGCACGTCGCGAAGAAGGGCGACCGCTAGGCGGCGCTGGAGCCGGTCCGCCAGCGCATCAGGATCCACTTCGGCGGCTTCGGCAAGATCGCCCTGAGTCTCGGTCTGCGGCACGGCTGGGGTCCGCAGTACCGGGCAGGGCAGTGCTAGGCCGAGATCAAGTGGCTAGGGATCCGCTCGACGCCCGCCTACGTGGGCGAACGGGAGTGCAGCGGCGTCGCGGAACGCTTCATCCGGACGCTCAAGGAGGAGTGCATCCACCATACACGACTTCGAAACGCTCGAGGAGGCCAGAGCGGTGATCGGGGCCTTCGTCGAGCGCTACAACAACGACTGGCTGCTCCAGCGGCACGGGTACATGACCCCGGCCCGTGCCCGCGAGAAGCTCAGCCGGAGGGCGGCCTGATGTTTAGGCCGTCCACTTGTCCAGGAAACCGGAACCGGTACACCCGCGACCACGCCAGCCGACGGCCCGTTGAACGTAGCGGGCTTGTTTGGGGGGACGTTCCGCCCCCAACGACCCCCAAGGTGTTCGGCGGCGACGCCCGGTCCGGCGGAGGACAAGGGGGCTGCCTCGGGGAACGTTCGTTCCCGCCCTTGTCGATGGCCGTCCCGCCCGGCGGGCGGCGAAGAGGCGATCACTGCGGCGAACCCGTCGCCCGCGATAAGCGAGCGTTTCTTTTCGCACAGATCGTGCAGTCCATCGAGAGGAATCGAACCGGGCAACCTCATTTCCCCACCGGCAAAGACCGGACAACGTCGCCAAGTGACCGATCCCGAACTGCGACCAAGAGCGGACTTAGCGAAACCCCTTGGAGGCTTGGTGACCGATAGGCTACATGGCCACCAGCAATCACCAATTCAGTCGGGAGGTCACCCGTATCGACAGCTTCCGCAAGAATCCCCGAAACCGGCAGCGGAGCAAGTCGGAAGCGCTCCCAGGACTCGGGCTGCCTTGAAAGCACCAACGAAAACGCTCCCGGATTCCGCTGGCCCCAATCCAGCCAAACGGCCAGCAGATTGGTACAGTCAAAACACTGCGATGGCTCCATGAGCAAGACAACGTTGGGCTCCTTCTCTGCGACCAAGTCTCCGAGGGTGCCACCACCGCGCAATCGCCAATCTACTGGCGTACGCTCCGCCTGGTTACAGCCCCCCCCCAAGCATCCCACAACCAAAGCAACCGCACCCAAGACAGAAGGAACTGCCACGCCGTGCCGGACGCCTTTCCACGTGGACCGACCAAGGAGGTGAGCCAAACCTGCGTGCTATCCTTTGACGATGATTGGTGGCAGTTGAACACAAATGCAGCCACCCTCAAGCCAATAGAAGGGGCAAGGCGTGATGCAGCTAAGGGAAGGATAGAGAAAATGAATCCAGCGCCACTGGGCGCTCTCCGCAGCAGCTGGTTTCAAGCCCGTGCCGAACTCGCCAGACCCACCAAGCGCGACGAGCACTACTGCGACACTTGTCGCCAGACGTTTCGGTAACTTCGTGAAGTTCTTCACTGGGTTCTCTCCTAAGGGATTTCCAGGGCAGTCCGCGCGTCCATTTTTTTTCTCTTTCCAGCTCGCTCGCCTTGGGTTCATTGCCTTCGGGATGGATCGGAAGTGCGGGGGAAACTGGCCTTGACCGACTCCCCGACCGGCAGCCAAACACACCGAGACGTATCAATCTCGTAGAGACGGATCCAAGTGTTCATTCCGTCCTCGCTCTTGTTGATCGTTCTGTCCAGTAGGAACAGCGTGTCGCGCGACATGGTGAGCCTCGCGCGGATCTCGTTCCCGTAAGGCACGAATCCGTCCACGCAGGCAGATTGGCGATCGGAGGAGATGACCGTCACGTAGATGTCCGCCAAGTATTCTACGGTTGGCGGCTCACCCTTGGCCGTCTGGTCATAGTGAACCAGCACGGTCTCGCCATCCAGCATCCGGTACATGCTTAGGAGAGCGGACAGCATCTCAACTCGGTCAACGAAAGACAGCGACTGGTCGGTATCGAACTTGCCCTGCGCGTCATCGGGAACACCGCGCCGCCGTACACTGGGGGGGCGGATTGTGTCCAGCACCTCGCCCCCCCAAGTGGCAAGATACACCTCGTTGGTTGCGGCCATCCCGACCAGCATCGTGTCGGGCCAAGCCAGGACGCTACCCGCCGCCAGCGCGGCCGCGAACGCGCCCCTTCCCCTCAGGGATCGCATGTACGGTGCCGGAAGGTCAACGAGGTGCTGGAATGAGCCGTTACCCGGATCCCAAACCATAACCGACGTGAAGTCGTCATCAAAATCGATCGCCGGGGCAACCACCATGCCCCCAACCACGGTCACATCGCCGCCGATAGAGCCTCGATACCGGACCGTCTCAAGGTGGCCTCCGTTCCCGCGAGAGAACAGCTTGAAGTGCCTGGTTCGCGAGTCCACGCCGACGACAACCGTATCGTTCAGGATGAACGTGGGACCAATCCGCTGGAACTCGGCAGG
>VXOC01000153.1 GCA_009840215.1 Gemmatimonadota bacterium
CCCCTACTTTTATTTTTAGCAACCCATCACCCCTCTCTCCCTCCTTCCTCTTCGTCTCTTGGGCGAGGAGTTGTTTCAGGTAGCGTGGGCGACACGGGGGCGGATGGGGCGCGACATTCTGATGCTCCAGGAGTTATCGGGGGGACTTTACTTGACGGGTGCCGAACGGGTGGTGGACTCCTCGGCTGTTGCCAGCTGCCATTCGGTTTGGACCGGTTCGCTCACCTGTTTGCAATGTAATGACAACATTACAAAATGTAATGTGTAGTATACTTTTGGTCGTCAAGGCTTCGCTCTGCGTTGCTTTTCGGGCTAATAGCGCTATTCCCCCTCTCGTCGCGCCATGCCAGCCGGGCGACTTGCCGCTCTCGGTGCTCGGCCTTTTCCGCTGACCGCCGGATGTCGGTGTCCAGAGCGGTTCTCATGACTGGCAGGCCCTGACCCGTCAGCGCGGCGTCCGCTGGACGAACTGCACGATCCGGTCCACCAGCCTTTCCAGCTGCACGCGGCGGTCGCGGCCCATCGATTTCATGACCCGGCGCATCGCCACGTAGAGACTGCCGGTAAGACCTATGGGGAAGAGGGCCGCGAAGAGTGCCGACCCCAGCATTTTCATTCCGAATGCCAAACCGACTGTCCCAATGCCTATTCCGACGCCGCCCACACCGAGCCCAAAGAGTATTCCAGCCCAGCCGTGAAGCCTCCGTTTCGCCTGGATTCGCGTGTCTCCGCTCCGGGAGACCACCGTCACCTCAAGCGATGTGGCCGAGTCCCACCAGGTCAGGGTGCGTCCGACGATGGTCCAGTTCCCGTGCTCCTCGGTGGCGCTCTGGACCTCCTCGACCAGGCGCTCGTAATCCTCCTCCGGCAGGTCGCCTGGAATGACCTGTTCGGCACGAATCACGAGCGGCGTGCCTGCCAGCGCGGCCCCCATCCCCGAGGCTTCGGGGCTGTCGATTCGGGCCGCGGCCAGTTGGATAAAGCGGGGCTCGATCCCCACTTCCGCGGCTGCCTCCTGCAACGCAACGAGGGTCGTGCCCACGCTCTCGGGGGCGGGGTGCCGCTCGGCCTCGTCCTTTTCCTGCAAGTCAGTTGCGTACTCTAGGAGGCGGCTGACCTCCTTTTCGCTGTAGTGGCGGGCCTTGTCGTTGGGGTTGTCGGGTGGCATCAGCAGTCCGCAGGCCGACGGCTATTCCGCAGCCAGCCTCCTCAGCACCGTATGCAGAATGCCCCCGTTCCGGTAGTACTCGACCTCGACCTCCGAATCAAGCCGGACCGTGGCGGCGAAGTCGACGACCGATCCATCACGCCGCGTCGCGCGCACGGCCACCTCCCCGCCCGGCTCCAGCCCCCCCGCGATTCCGGTCACGTCATAGACCTCGAACCCCGTCAACCCGAGCGTCTCCGCGCCCTCCCCCTCCGCGAACTCCAGCGGCAGCACGCCCATCCCCACCAGGTTCGAACGGTGGATCCGCTCGTAGCTCTCGGCGATCACCGCCCTGACCCCGAGCAGGTACGTCCCCTTAGCCGCCCAGTCGCGGGAACTCCCCGTCCCGTACTCCCGCCCCGCGATCACGACCAGGGGCGTTCCGGCCGCGCGGTACCGCTCCGACGCCTCGAAGATCGTCGTCATCTCGCCGCTCGGGACGTGCACCGTGTAGCCGCCCTCCTTGTCTTCGAGCATGAGGTTGCGGAGGCGCACGTTGCCGAAGGTCCCGCGCATCATGACCTCGTGGTTGCCGCGCCGGGACCCGAAGGTGTTGAAGCGGATCGGAGGGACGCCCTGGTCCTGCAGGTAGCGGCCCGCGGGCTCGTCGCGGGGGATCGCGCCGGCCGGGGAGATGTGGTCGGTGGTGGTCGTGTGGCCAAGGAGCGCCAGCGCGTGGGCTCCGTGCACGTCCGCGAGCGGCGGCGGCTCCGGACCCATGTCCTGGAAGAAGGGGGGATTGCGGATGTAGGTGGATTCCGGGTCCCACTCGTAGAGGTTGCCCTCTTCGGGGAGCGGGAGCGCCCGCCAGTGTTCGTCGCCGTCGAAGACGCTCGCATAGCGTTCGCGGAACATCTCGGGCTTGAGCGAGGAGGCGACGGTGTCGCGGACCTCCTCGGGCGTGGGCCAGATATCGGCCAGGAAGACGGAACGGCCGTCGGCGGAGCGGCCCAGCGGCTCGTTGTAGAGGTCGATGTCGATCCGGCCCGCCAGGGCGAAGGCCACCACCAGCATCGGCGAGGCCAGGTAGTTGGCGCGCACCAGCATGTGGATGCGGGCCTCGTAGTTGCGATTCCCCGAGAGGATGGATGCGACGACGAGGCCGTGCTCGGAGACCGCGTCCGCCACCGGGCCGGGCAGGGGACCGCTGTTGCCGATGCAGGTCGTGCAGCCGTACCCCACCAGGTTGAAGCGCAGCTCCTCCAGGTACTTCATGAGCCCTGCGGCCTCCAGGTAGTCGGTGACGACCTGGGAGCCGGGGGCCATGCTCGTCTTCACCCAGGGCATGACCTCCATCCCCAGGGCACGCGCCTTCTTCGCCATGAGGCCCGCCCCGACCATCACCGACGGGTTCGAGGTGTTGGTGCAGCTCGTGATCGCGGCCACCACGATCGTGCCGTCGCCGATCTCCATGGTGCGGCCGTCCATCTCGATCTCGACGGCGCGGCGGTGGGTGGTGGCCACGGCCGTGCCGCCGGCGCTCCCGCCGCCGCCGTTGCCGTCCAGCGAGAAACCGGAGGGGACCAGGGCGGGGAGGTCGCGCGCGAAGGCGGGGCGGACGTCCGTCAGGTCGATGCGGTCCTGGGGACGCTTCGGCCCCGCCACGCTCGGCTCGATGGTGGAGAGGTCCAGCTCCAGTGTGGAGGTGTACTCGGGATCGGGGGTGTCGTCGGTGCGGAAGAGGCCCTGCTCGCGCGCCACCCGCTCGACCCGTTCGATCATCCCCTCGCTCCGGCCCGTGCCGCGCAGGTACACCAGCGTCTCGGCATCGATGGGAAAGAACCCCACCGTCGCCCCGTACTCCGGGGACATGTTGGCCAGGGTGGCCTTGTCGGGCAGCGTCAACCCGGAGAGCCCGGCCCCGTAGTACTCCACGAACCGGCCCACGACGCCATGCCGGCGCAACAATTCGGTCACCCGCAACACCAGGTCGGTCGCGGTGGCGCCTTCGGGCAGCGCTCCGGTCAGCTTCACGCCGACCACCTCCGGGAGCAGCATGTAGTACGGCTGCCCCAGCAACACCGCCTCCGCCTCGATTCCCCCGACCC
>VXOC01000197.1 GCA_009840215.1 Gemmatimonadota bacterium
GATGACGGGGAGAGCGACGCCGGGTGGGGAGCGGGTGCGCGCCGAGGTTCTGTCGCGGGGACCGGCCGGTATCATGCAGGCGCTGTTGGACCGGGATCCGGACGGTCTTCGCGAGGGCGACCCGCTGCCGCTGGGGTGGCACTGGTTCTACTTCAAACAACCAATCCGCGCCTCGAGTCTAGGGGTCGATGGACATGAGCGTCGCGGTGACTTCATGCCGGAGGTGGACCTGCCCCGGCGGATGTGGGCGGGCGGGACGCTGCGGTCGCTGGCGCCGGTGCGGATCGGGGAAGGGGCCGAGTTGCGGTCGCGTGTGATTGGGGTCGAGGAGAAGCGGGGGAGGAGCGGGCGACTCGTGTTCGTGACGGTGGGGCAGACGGTGCTTCAGGGTGGGCTTGCGTGTGTGGAGGAAGAGCAGGTGATCGTGTACCGGGGTGCGGATCCTCGCCCGGCGGCCCGCGCTTCGGCATCTGGCCCCGGGGATGGCGCGTGGAGTGAGACCTTTCTTCCCACTGCGGTCACGCTCTTCCGGTTCTCGGCGCTCACGGACAACGCACACCGCATCCACTACGACCACTCCTACGCAACGGAAGTGGAGGGGTATCCCGACCTCCTGGTGCACGGTCCGCTCACGGCGCTGCTGATGCTGGACGCGGCCGGGCGGCACGGCGCCGGGCCGGTGACCCGATTTCGGTATCGGGCGCTGGCGCCGCTCTTTGTGGACCAGCGGATTCTCCTGGTCGGACGGCAGGGTTCGTCGCGAGTGGACGAGCGTCCTTCTCCGACCGGGAGGTCATCGCCCGCCGAGCGCGTCGTGGAGGCCCTCGGACCGGACGGGAGGGTTGCCATGCGGGGGTGGGTGGTCTGCGGGTAGCGCGCGCCCGCGGCTGAGCCGCAGGGGTTGCGTCGGTTTCGATGGCGGTGGTGCTGATCCGCATGTGAAGCCCGCGTGGCGTTCCGAGGTGTTGATTTTTCAACATGTATGTGTTACGCATTCGATTCGTCCCTGCCTCCGAGTCGTGAAGACTGGACGAGAACACGCCCCGATGCACCGCGATCTACCTCCGGGAGGGCTCATCGTCATGTCAACGCCGACCTTCAGGAACTCGCCGCCGACGCCGCATTCCTGCCGTGCAGACGCGGACCCCACCCGTCGGGAGTGGTCCGCCGCCCTCCGTACGGCCACGTTCATCCGCGGTTGCTTTCCGGCGGCCGCGTCACTGTCCCTCGCATGCGGGCCCATCGCGGACTCGCCGGACGCGACCGATACCGTCGTCGAGACCGAGACGATCGGCGACACGACTGTGGTCAGGACCGTGAGCGGAAGCGTGTGGAGGGGAGACGCCACGCTCGTGCCGGAAACCTCGGTCGGCGAACTGGACGGCCCGGAGGAGTATCTCTTCGGTTCGATAGGCGCGATCGCCGTCGACGATGACCACAATGTGTACGTACTCGATGAACAGGCCCGGCACGTGCGCGTCTTCGATGCGGCCGGCACCTACCTCGCGACCCTCGGGAGGGGAGGCAAGGGCCCGGGTGAGTTCGACGTGCCGGTCGGGATTGCCATTTCCGATTCCCGTGTCCTTGTGAGGGACCCGGCGAACGCGCGTGTGCAGCTTTTTCATCTGGGGACGTGGGAGGCCGAGGAGTGGCGGTACGGGCCGAGCAACATCTTCATGAACACCCCGCTGTACACGGACGACCGGGGCCGAGTCTACGTGGACATCTCCACCAATGAGGAGGTCCGCTTCATTGTCATGGGTTCCGACGGCACGCATCTCGATACCATCCCGGCCCCCGACGCTCCCGACGGTTTCGACGGCGGCAAGTGCTCGATGAATGTCAGGGGTGAGAGCGGAGACTATTGGGTCTCCGTCAGTGCAACCGTTCCGTTCTGCCCGGATTGGGACTGGACGGTCCATTCCAGCGGCCACTTCCTGTCGGCGCTCTCCACGGCATACCGAATCCACCTCGGGCGGGACGAGGACGTGCTCCGCATCGAGAGGGTCCACACACCGGTGGCGGTGTCGGACTTCGAACGCGAACACCACCGTCAACGCATTCTGGACAGGATGCGCCGGGTCGATGCGGGCTGGAGCTGGGACGGTCCGCCCATTCCGGATCACAAGCCGCCCTTCAGGGGCCTTGCCGCCGGCACCGACGGCCGGATCTGGGTGAGGCTCTGGACGGAGACGCAGCAGGTCGCGAACGAGGAGCACGACCCGGCCAATCCCGAATCGGTTGCGTTTACCTTGGTCGAGCCGATCCGGTACGATGTGTTCGAAGCCGACGGAACCTACCTCGGGGCCATGGTCCCGCCCGAGGGTTTCAGACCTTCGCCTTCTCCCGTATTCGGTCGCTCCTTCGTATGGGCAGTTGAGCGGGACGAGCTGGATGTGGAGCGAGTCGTCCGCTACAGGATCGCGTTGCCCGCCTCCTGAAGAATCGGGTGGGGTCGGCCCATATCGCCCCGCGTCCCTGCCCGGAGGGCTGCATCAGCGCAGTGCGCAGCCAGTGTGGCGGCGGCCACCCTCGCTTTCTCACGGTCGTCCAGGGGTCTATTCATTTCACCGGTTCCCTTTTCGGTACGGACAACGCTCCACAGCTCAGGACAAGGTCATGAAGATGTCACGATGCACGATCGCACGACGCGGGCGAATGAAACGCAGCCTCTTGCGGGTGCTGGCGCTGATCGCCTGCTGCGCCGTCCACGCCTCCGCCCAGAAACCGCGCGCCCGCGACCTCGGCGTCCCCTTCGAGGGCACCCCGGGCCGCTACAACGCGATCACCGATGTCGACGGGGTCGAGGTCGGCCACGCCACGATCGTGCGCGGCAGCGGCGAGCTCGTGATCGGCGAGGGTCCGGTGCGGACCGGGGTGACGGCCGTGTGGCCGCGCGGCCGCGACGAGTCCGCCCCCGTCTACGCGGCCTGGTTCACGCTCAACGGCAACGGCGAAATGACCGGCACGACCTGGGTGCACGATTCGGGGCTCATGGAGGGGCCGGTCATGATCACCAACACGCTCAGCGTGGGGATCGTGCACCACGCGGTGATCCGGTGGGGGGTGGCGCGGGACATGGAGCGGCGGCGGGGTGGGTGGCTCGCCGCGCTACCGGTGGTGGCAGAGACGTGGGATGGGAGGCTGAACGACATTCGCGGGCAGCACGTGACCGAGGAGGATGCGATCGCGGCGATGGAGGGGGAGCGTGGGGGGGTGGTGGTTGAAGGAAATGTCGGGGGT
>VXOC01000212.1 GCA_009840215.1 Gemmatimonadota bacterium
ATCCAGCACCCTCCCCACCGCCCCCGCATCGACAAACGGCACCGCCTTCAGCGCCTCACCCCGCAGCGTATCCTGCAGAAAGTCGTGCAGCGGCCCCTCCACACCGACCG
The DNA here is from genome assembly GCA_009840215.1 of Gemmatimonadota bacterium. GTDB lineage: Bacteria > Gemmatimonadota > Gemmatimonadetes > Longimicrobiales > Gaopeijiaceae > Bin94. The sequence continues at coordinate 111 of VXOC01000212.1, forward strand.
CCGACGGCGCCATGAAGGGCCGCTTCACCCGATCGTACACCGCGTCCGGGATGTGCGGCCGCACCGCCTCGCGCAGCAGATGCTTCTCGCGCGGATGATCGTTCAGTAGCGGGAGGGGCAGGCTGTTCAGGTACTCGAACAGGTGATGATCGAGGAACGGGAGCCGAACCTCCACACCATGCGCCATGTCGAGCCGGTCGGCGGCCATGTGGTAGTTGACGAATATCGAGTGCAGCCACAGGTAGAGGAGCTGCCGGGCGGGTTCGCGCCGGGAGAGGGCGGCGGCCTCCTTGCAGCGGCGGTAGTAGGTGCGGTAGGGGTCGTAGCCTTTGAAGCCGTGCAGAAACTCGCGTGAGCAGACCGACTGGATGAGGCCGAGGCCGCCCGAGAGGCGCGTGAAGAGCGAAGGGGGTGTCGGCAGAAGCAGCGCGAGGCGGGCCAGCCAGGGGGAGACGGCGGCCAGGGTGGGGTGGTGGCGTTTGGCGGAGCGCAGGAGTCCCGACAGGATGCGCAGGATCTTCCGTGGTCCCAGCCCTCCGCTACCCGCGCGGGCCGCCGCGCGCAGGAACTCGTAGCCGAAGAACCCCTCGTCCGCCCCCTCGCCCGCCATGACCGAGCGATACCCGGCTTCGCGCACCTGGCGGGCAAGCAGATACCGCGCGGCCCCGTGGGTGTTGTATTGGAGCGTCTCGGCGTGCCGGACGGCGTCGGCGAAGTGGTCGGCCAGGTCGGCGTCGCTGAGCATGACGACGGTGTGGTCGGCGTTTGCCGCCGCGGCCGCTTCGCGCGCCCCATCGCTCTCGTCGAACTCGCGCCGTTCGAACCCCACCGTGAAGGCGGCGACGGGAGCGTCGGTGCAGGTGGCCGCCACCCCCAGAACCGACGACGAATCCAGCCCGCCGCTGATCAGGCAGCCGACGGGGACGCCGGCGACCATGCGCAGCCGGATCGCTTCCTCGGTGAGTTCGCGGGTGCGCTCGACGGCGTGGGAGAAGGTGAGGGAATCTCTCCCCGAGGACTTCCCCCGCTTCGACGCCGCCGGCAAGTCCCAATACCGCTCCAGCCGCACGCCACCATTCCCTGCCCGCAGCACATGCCCCGGCGGCACCTGCCGAACCCCTGCAAACAGCGACCGCCGCTCATCCGGGCACGCGACCAGCCAGTGATACACGCCCCGCTCGTCCCACCCCCGCAACACCCCCGCCGCAAACAGCGCCTTCGCCTCGGACGCGAGATACAGCACCCCCTGATGCTCCGCATAGAAGAGCGGCTTCAGCCCGAACCGATCCCGCGCCGCAAACAGCCGCCCCGTCTCCTCGTCCCAGATCACGAACGCGAACTGGCCCCGCAACTGCTCCAGGCACCCGGCGCCCATGTCCTCATAGAGATGCAGCGCGATCTCGCTGTCCGACCGGGTGCGAAAACGGTGGCCGCGCGCTTCCAGCTCCGCCCGGATCCGCTTGAAATCGTAGAACTGCCCGTTGACGATGATGTGCAGCCGCCCGTCCTCGCTGGCGATCGGCTGGTGGCCCTCGGGGTCGTTGATCACCAGGAGCGTGTGGCCCAGTCCCACCCTCCCGCTCGGAGAAACCCAGGTGCGCTCCGCGTCCGGCCCACGATGCCGCAGGGCCCGGGTGGCGCGGCGCACGGCCCCCGGGTCGACGGGTCCGTTTTGGGACAGGATCGCTGCGATTCCGCACATCGCCGCCCTCCTATCCCCCTGAATCCACCATTGCTTCGCCCGCCCGGCAGGTGAAGCGCATGAGCGGCCGCCGCTCGCCCTGGGTTAACTCAAGATTAACTTTGGTGACGCGCTGGACGATCGCGATCACATCGATCGTGCCCGCGTCGGGGTGCCTCCGGGCGTAGCGGCGGGCATGCCGCTCCAGGAGCGACCGGCGGACGGCCTCGAGTTTGCCGGGGCTCATCCGCAGCCAGATGTTTCCGACCAGGTAGGACTGCAGGAGCAGGTGGCGCATGCTCCGCGGGAAGATTGCGTCGGGGTCGAGGGGGGTGGTGTTGCCGTTGTCGGCGATGGCCGTCACCTCGAAGCGCACGTGATAGTTGCGCTCGTCGACCCAGTCGAAGAGGCGGTAGCTCTGGAAGATGCCCGCCGTCCAGAGAAGGGCGCGCGCGGGGTTGTCCCAGCCGGTCGACGAGTAGCGCTCGCGAAGGCGCAGGCCCGTGTTCGCGGCCTCCCAGACGAGATTGACCGCGATCAGCGCGACCAGGATGATCGCCACCCACTCCAGCGGCGCGAGCCCGGCGGCGGCGACGCCCTCCAGCGGGGCGACTCCGAGCGCCCCCTGCATGATCTCCGGCCCGAACGGGATCACCATCGCCGCCAGCATGACCCCGTTCGAGTACGGGATCTTGAGCGTCAGCGCGATGCCCAGGTGGAACACCAGCGCCCCCGCCAGCAGCGGCCACTTGAGGAGCGACCCGGCCGGCAGCACGAAGATGAGCGCGAAGAGGGGCTCCATGAAGAGCGCGGCGCGGGTGACCAGGCGCAGGGGCGTGCGCCAGCGAAGCGTCCAGAACTCCGGATCGCGCGCGATCGGCATTCGGAGCGCCGCGTGCATGGCCGAGCCGTCCCGCCACATCGGGCTCGTGAACTTGTAGGCGCCGGCGACCAGGTAGACGAGCGCCATGTTGGCCAGGAAGATGCGTGGGGCGGTGCCCGGCACGGAGGCGGTGAGCCAGTCGGCGGTGGCGGCGTTCCAGCCGCTTGCCAGGATGGACGGCAGGGTGAGGCTGCCTCCGGTCGGCAGCAGGACGAGCCAGAGGCAGAAGATGTGGATCATGGCGTCGTCGAGGTAGGCGACGAGCACGTTCCAGCGATAGGTCGACACCGCGGCCAGGAAGAGGAAAAGCGCGGCGGCGCGGGGGTGGTAGCCGAAGATGACGAGGAGCGAGGCGCCGCAGGCGGCCAGGTGGACGGCGCGGAAGAAAACGCCGGGCATGCCCGGCTGGAAGAGGCTGATGCGGGTGGGGGGGAGGAGGCGCGTGGTGAGGCGGTGGTCGATGAGGCCGTCGGGGTCGCTGAAGTCGCGGGCCTGGCGCAGCGCGTTGAGAAAGTAGAAGAAGAGGACGCCGCCGATCAGGATGCGCGCGATGTCGAGGGGGAGGGCGG
>VXOC01000289.1 GCA_009840215.1 Gemmatimonadota bacterium
TTTTTTTCACCCACTACTCCGCCTGCCCCGAGTCCTCTCCGTCTGGTGGGCGGGTAGATGTTTAAATGAGACTGGGGGGGGCCGGGCTCGAGGCTGTGCACGGGGTGGTGGCGGGACGATACCGGAACGCCTTCGTGGCTGCGCGCCCTCCCGGGCATCACGCGACGCCGGGCCGCGCAATGGGATTCTGTCTCTTCAACAACATCGCCGTCGCGGCCGCGAGCCTCCGTGCGCGGGGTGAGGCCGAGCGCGTCCTGATCGTTGACTGGGACGTGCATCACGGGAACGGCACGCAGGACTGCTTCCAAGAGGACCCGGACGTGTTCTTCCTGTCGCTCCACCAGTACCCGCACTATCCCGGCACGGGGGCCGCGAACGAGACGGGGAAGGGGAGGGGGGAGGGATTCACGCTGAACGTGCCGCTGAGCCCGCGGACGCCCCGGAGCGACTACCTGCGGGTGTTCGGGATGGCGCTGGAGACGGCTGTGGCGCGTTGTGAACCCGACTTCATCCTGGTGTCGTCCGGCTTCGACGTGCTGGCCGGCGACCCGCTGGGCGGCCAGCTGCTGGAACCGGAGGACCTGCACCAGACGACGCGGATGGTGATGGAGGCCGCGGAGCGCTGTTGCGGTGGCCGGGTTGTGGTATTCTTGGAAGGTGGCTACGACCCGCAGCGCACCGGTGCGGGGTGCGTGGCCGTGATCCGGGCGCTCGCGGGGGTCGCGATGGATGTCTGAACGATGAAGGGAATCGGAGTTGGGCCGGCAGTGGCCAGGTTCGGCATGGCCGGAAGCCCAGTGAATGTCCGGCTGACGGGAGACACCGGCGCCGGGCGGTGGTTTGCGCCGCTGCTCGCGGTAGCGGTGGTTGCCTGCGGATCCGATCTCCCCCCGGAAGCTGCCGAACTCGCTTCTCGGGAGGCGGCGGCGATGGCGGTGGAACTCCACCCCGAGGCGAGCGAGGCGATCTCGAAGCTGCGCTCGCCGTTCTGTCCCGGGTTCATGCTGGAAGTCTGCACCACGGGCAACGCCGAGGAGCTGCGCGACAGCCTCCAGGCCGGTGCCCTCGCGGGTCTGAGCGCGGACAGCCTGGTGGAGTGGATGATCGCGAGCTACGGCGAGGAGTACCGCGCCCTGCCGGAGACGCGCGGTTCCGGTCTTCTGGCCTGGCTGGTGCCCCCGCTGGCGCTGCTGCTGGGCTTGAGCCTGGTGGTGGTCGCTCTGCGCCGGTTGAAGGGGCCTGTTCCGGCGGGGGTGGCGACCGATGCAATCACCGAAGACGAGCGGGGCCGGCTGGACACGGCCCTCGCGGAACTCGAAGAGATGGAGGAAGCACAGCTATGAACCCGGAAGCGGGTGATTCGAGGGCATTGCTGACCACGGGAGAGGGCGTCGCAAGGGTGCAGGCGGCGCTCCGCGACATGGGACTGGACGGCTGGCTGCTCTACGACTTCAAGGACCGCAACCCGATCGGGCGTGCCCTGCTCGGGCTGGAGTGGACCACCCGGCGCGGCTTCGCCCTCGTTCCCGCCTCGGGTCCCCCGCGCCTCCTGATCCACGCCATCGAGCACTCGTCGTGGCGCCACCTCGACTGGCCCCGGGAGAGCTATTCGAGCCGCATCGAAATGGTGGACCGGCTGCGCGGCCTGCTGTCCGGGTGCACGCGGGTGGCCACCGAGACCTCGGCGCGGGGCGATGTCCCCTACCTCGATCTCCTCCCCGCCGGCATCCGCGACATCATCGTCGACATGGGAGTGGAGCTCCACAGTTCGGGCGACCTGGTGTCGACCTTCTACGCCGTGTGGACCCCGGCGCAGCGCGAGGAGCACGGCCGCGCGTCGGAGCTGGTCAAGGTCCTGGCCCGGGACGCCTTCGCGCGCGTCGCCGACCACGTCTCCCGGGGCGAGACCATCACCGAGGGTGCGCTCTCCACCTGGATCCGCGACGAGCTGGCCCGGCGCGGCGCGCCCGTTCACGCGGACTGCATCGTGGCGATCGGTCCGAAGGCCGCCGATCCCCACTACGACCCCGGCGAGACCGGCGAGCCCATCCGCGCCGGCGACCTCCTGCTGATCGACCTGTGGGGCGGTTTCCACGAAAACTCCGTGCCCGCCGACCAGACGTGGATGGGGTTCATGGGAGGCGAACTCCCGCCCCGAATCGCCGCGCTGTGGGAAACGGTGAAGGCCGCCCGCGACGGTGTGGTCGAGTCGCTGCAGGCGCGCTGGGCCCGCGGGGAAGTGCTGCGCGGCTTTGAAGGCGACGACGTGGCCCGCCGGATCATCACGGACGCGGGGTACGGCGAGTTCTTCATCCATCGCACCGGCCACTCGATTGACCTCGACATCCACGGCCGGGGTCCCAACCTGGACAATCTCGAGACCCGCGACGACCGGGTGCTGGTGCCGGGGGTGGGCTTTTCCGTGGAACCGGGGATCTACATCCCGGACGATGTGGGGCTGCGCACGGAGATCAACGTCTACATGGGACCGGACGGTCCGGAGGTCACGGTGTCGGAGCCGCAGCAGGACGTCTTCCTGCTGCTGGGAGGTTCTTGAGGGGGCGCGGCGCCTCGGGCCGCCGGCTCGGCGCGCGGGCAGAAGGGCGGAGGCAGGGGCGGTGTGCCGGCGCCGGGCGGAAGCCGGGGCCAATGCGGGCGGTGTGATGGTGGCCTGATGTCTTTCAAGGCGGGTTCCTTTGTCGAGGTGGCGCTTCCGGTACCGGTGCTGCGTGCGTTCACGTACCGGGTCGCCGGTGCGGCGCCAGCACCGGGGACGCGGGTGCTGGTACCGTTCCGCAACCGCAAGCTGGTGGGGTGGGTGCTGGGTGGGGGGGTGGAGGTCCCCCGTGTCAGGGATGTTGCCGCGGTGCTCGACGCCGAGCCCTCCGTGGGGCCCGAGCTGATGGAGCTCGCGCGATGGATCGCCGACTACTACGTGGCGTCGCCTGGGATCGTGCTGCGCACCATGCTGCCAGCCCGCATGGCCCGGGCGGCCGGCAGGCGGCCTGCCCCCGCGCGGCGATCGGTCGTGCGCGTGGTCCGGTCGGTGGGGACCCTGGCGGAGCTGGACCGGGTCTTCGGCCGGGCGAGACGGCAGCGTGAGGCCTATGACCGGCTCGTGGGCTCGGGTGGGAGCCAGGCGCTGGCTGCGCTCCTGGAAAGCGCGCGTATACCCCACAGCGAGCCCACGAGACGGAGGGGTGGGGGGGTTTGCGGAGTGGGGGG
>VXOC01000222.1 GCA_009840215.1 Gemmatimonadota bacterium
GTGCCAGGGGGAGGGCCGCGAGGGTGAGGGCCAGCGTGGCCGTGGCGATGCGGTGCATGGGTGCCTCCGTGCGGGTGACTGTTAGATTGCCCAGGGACGAGAATGGGGCGCTTAGCTCAGCTGGTCCAGAGCGCCTGCCTTACAAGCAGGAGGTCGCTGGTTCGAATCCGGCAGCGCCCATGGTCACCCCACATACGCCCGCAACGGATCCAGCAGATCGACCAGGCGGACAGGGTCACCAGGAGGTGGGTACGAGGGTGCGAGGCACAACCTGGGAATCGCCATCCTGATGGAGCCGCTGTCGGCGGCGTTCGTGGCTCAGCTCGCGGACCTCGATCTGGACGAAGGGAACTTCGCGGATGCGAGGGCGGGTTCAGGCGCGCGCCGGATGCGGCGCGGACGCCGGTGCAGAAGGCCGGCGTGGCAGACCGCGGACGACGACTACGAGCCGGCGAGACGGGCCCGGGCGAAGCTGGCGGAACTGCAGGGCTAGCGGAACCGCGCCCGGTGTGTCACCCGACTCCCGCTCACTCCTCGGCGACGTAAACTCAGCATTACATTATGTCACGTCTAGTATACACGTCACCCCTACTGGCCCCGTGTGGTTGTCTTCCGCGGGTAGGGCTCTCCGGCTACGGCTTGCCGAGACCCCGCAAGGTGCATAGCGTTCCCCGATGGAGACTCCGCGAGACCCGGCGCCCCCCAGGGTTCCCCTGACACGCGACCTGATCCGGCGGCGCGTTCCCCACATCGTCGCGATTTACGCGGGTGCTTCCTGGGCGCTGGTCGAGTTCACGGCCTTCGCCACGGACGAGTTCCTGCTGTCGCCGCTCTGGACCCGCCTGGTTCTGCTCACGCTTGTTCTGTTGCTGCCGAGCGTGCTGATGCTCGCCTGGTTTCACGGCAAGCCGGGACGGGACCGGGACTCGCTGGCCAGGACCGAGAAGATCGGGATCCCAGCCAACGCGGTGGTGTGCGCGGCCGTGTTGTGGGCACTCTTCGGGGGAGAGGATCTGGGCTCCCCCACACCCTCGGTCATGGTGGAGACCGAGGAGGGGGACACCATCGAGCGCGACGTGATCAGGTCCGAGGACCGCAAACGCACCGCGCTCTTCCCGCTCGAATGGGGTCCCGGCCTCGGGGATGACGAGTCGTGGACCGCCTATGCCGTCCCGGTGGCGATCGAATACGATCTGATGCCCGACGACTACTTCGTGCCGGTATCCTTCAGCAGGTTGGCATGGCCCCTTCTCGCGCTCGGCTACCCCGACATGCAGGGCGTCCCGCTTGTGCTCAAGCGCGAGGTCGCGCGGGAGAACTACGCGGGGTTCATGACCGTCGGCGAGATCGGCAGGGTCGAAGACCGCTACCGCGTCACCCTGGCCGTCCATGAGGTCGAGAGCGGGAATGTCGTGGGCGACAGCGTCTTCGAAGGCAGTGACCTCCTGGTGCTCGCGGACGCGATGTCCGGTCTGGTGAAGCGCGCGCTAGGCATCCCCCCGCGTGAGCACGTCGAGGACTCTCCCGTTCGGCAGCGGCTGACGGAAGACGACGCGGCGATGGCGGAATTCGTGAAGGGCATGATGGATGTGACCGGGGACCCTCGCGCCGTCCTTGAACACCTGAGGGCGGCGGTGACGCTCGATCCCACCTTCACGGCCGCCCACCGGGAGCTGTCCCGGCGGTCGCCGGTTCCCGACCGGGACGGGGAGGCGCTCGCGTCGATCGAGGCCGCGATGGCTTACCTCTCCCGGCTTCCCGAACGCGCCCGCTTCCAGGTGCGGGCCGAGTACTATCAACTGACCGGGGAACCCGACAGGGCCCGGGAAATCGTGGACATGTGGCTGGAACTCCATCCCGAAGACCTCGACGCGCTGGAGAATCAGAGCCGCATGCGGATGTCCGAGGACGACTGGGAAGGGGCGCTGGCGACGTTGGTCGAGATGTACCGGCTGAATCCTGGCAACGGCAGCGTCCTCAGGAGGATGGGCTGGGTGCTTGATGAGCTGGGACAGTACGAGAGCGCGGCGGCGGCTTTTGCCGAGTATGTAGAGCGGTTCCCCGACGATGAGTCGGGCTACACCGTGCTGGCCGCCTTTCGGCAAAGTCGTGGGGAGCTCGAACAGGCGCGGACCGGTCTGGAGAAAGGCGCGCTGCTTCATCCGCTGTCGGTGCCGCTCGCTCTCGGGCTCGCGAATCTCGACCAGTTGACGGGAAGATTCGACGAAGCCCGAGCGGGTTACGAACGCACCCTCGACCGGGCACGCACTCCGAATTCGAAGGACGAGGCTCTTTCCGATTTGAAGTGCTACCACTACTTCCGCGGAGAGATGGCCGACGCGGTCCGCACCGCGGACGCATGGCTCGCCGAGGCGTCGACAATACTGGGTCCGGACTGGATCCCCGAGGGCCGGTTCCAGGACCTCTTCATGTACATCGATGCGGGCCGGGTCGACGAGGTGGCCGATCTCGTGGAGGATTTGAAGGGGGTGACCTCCCAGTGGGTCCGTGACCACTTCGCGCCGCGCGCAGAGATTCACTTCGTGCTCGAGACCAGCGGCGTGGAGGCCGCCCGCGAGAAGCACGCCGAGTGGGTGCGGCAGCTGGATGCGATTGGATCGGAGGACTTCCGATCGACGGTAAGGGCGGACCTGGGCAGGATTCAGGAGCGCGCCGAGGACCATGCCGGCGCCTTGGAGAGCTACAGGACGGCGATTGCTCTCGGCCCGAATCTGGACCCATGCGGCCGGGGTTTGAGCGTCGGGAAGCTGCATCTCGGCGCCGGGCGCGTGCTGCGAAAGATGGGCCGTCTGGACGAGGCCGAGGCGGAGCTGAGGGAATCGCTGCGGCACGTCCCGTCGCTGCCGGGCGCGCACCTGGAGCTGGCGTTGGTCCTGGAGGCTCGCGGGGAGACGGAGGGCGCCGTCGAACACCTGAAACGGGCGCTCGCGGCGTGGGAGAACGCGGACGAGACCTTCGAGCCGGCGCGCGAGGCGCGGGCGAAGCTGGCGGAGTTGGGGGGCGGCTGAACGCGAGCCGGGCTATCCCCCCTTCACCAACCGGTAGCGCACGATGTACTGCACATCCAGCTCGTCCATCTCGATCCCCCAGACGGTGTCGCCGTCGATCACCGCCACCCTCAGATCCGCCGGGAACAGAGCCCGGGCCAGAGGGGCGCCCTCTGCGTCCAGC
>VXOC01000300.1 GCA_009840215.1 Gemmatimonadota bacterium
CCCCCCCCCCCCCCCCCCCCCCCCCCAGCCTTTTTTTTCCACCCACCCCCCCCCAACCCCGATGCCTCTACGTCTCGTGGGCTCGGAGAGGTGTATCAGCGACAGGTGGGGGGTGGTGGTGCATCGTCGACGGTTCCTTGAGGGTCGGGTGCCTGGGGGACTTTCGGAGATTACGGGGGAGGGGGTTTTGGTGCCAGCGGTTGGGCCGGGATGTTACCTCAGGCGATCACAAGCCCGCGTGACGTGTCCGCGGCGGCAGATCGAGTGGCGGCTCAGCTGCCGCCAGGACCCTCTCCTGTCACTCGATCGAGTTTCTCGTTGAGAGCACGCACGAGGGCCTCCAGTTTGTCGAGTCGCGGCTCGACGCCACGAATCCTCCTGGTGATCGTCCCAATCTCGTCATCCTGTTGCATGTCGCGAATCAAGCCGAAGATGCCCATCGTCTGTCGTTCCCTCTCGGATCCGGTGGAAGCCGTCAATGAGCGGCCAGAGTAGCAGTCTGCGGATGTGGCGACAAGGTTCTCGGATCCGCCCCGTCCCCGCTGACGCGCCCGTGTTGGCCGGGATGGTTCACCCGTGCCCGCAAGGGGATACTCCTATACAGCAATACGGTAATACAGTTATCATGGTATCCATGAAAGCCACCATCGACATACCGGACGACCTCTACCGGCAGGTCAAAGCGGAGGCCGCGCTGCGAGGACTCTCCGTCCGCGAGGTGACGACCCGGCTCTATCGGCGCTGGTTGAAGGAGGGTGGAGGCGGGAGCGCCCGGGAAGCTCCGTCGGCTTGGCTTCGCTCTTGGCTGGACGAGGCCGACGACGCGACCCGGCGCGCTCCCCCGGGCCCATCGGCGAGGAAGGTGTTGGCGAGGGACCGGAACCGGCTGGGGGGCGAGTGAAGACGCTGGTCGTCGACGCCAGTGTTTGGGTGTCGGCCGCCGACGGGAGCGATTCGCTGTCGGGAATCAGCCGCGAGTTTCTCTCGGTGGTTGTGGAGAGAGAGATTCCGATTGCACTCCCCGAGTACGCGGAGCTCGAGATTGCGTGCGCATTGGCCCGCAGGCTGCGCGATGCCGCGCGGGGGCTCTACCTCGCCGGGCGGATGCTCGAGTCTCCGCTGGTCACGACACACTCCTCGAATCGGGCCAGGCTCCGGAAAGCCGTTGCGGCTGGGACCCTGGGGTTCCTTCGCTCGGGGGACGCCCTCTACGCCGCGCTTGCCGAGGAGTTGGAATGCGGGGTGGTGGCGTGGGATGGAGAGTTGGTGGAGCGGACGGGGGCGTTGACGCCTGGGGAGTGGCTTGCGCGCAACACGTAGAGCAGTGATTGCGGCATCGCAAGGAGTGGCATCGATGTCTCCCGGGACCCATCTTGTCGGCAGGGCCGCTCGCTGATTCCGGCAGGGCCGGAGGAGGGCCGAGATCATGAAGTGTCGCTGCGGTTCTGACGGGGCCTGACAGTCCGTGGACAGAATCCCCCCGGCATTCGACCGGCGATGCATCCGGCCTGGACGCTTCGCTCCACCGTCCCACGACGTAAAGACAACTATACATTAAGTCATTTCTAGTATACATTCGGCGCCTCTAAGGCTTCGCTCTGCGTTGCTCCTCAGCCCAATAGCTGCTATTGGCCCCTCGTCGCGCCTTGCCAGCCCGGCGCCGCGCCGCTCTCGGCGTGTGCGCGGGTTCATCCACGGACTGCCAAGAGAGCACACATGCGAGCACCCGTCCTCCTCCTGCTGACCGGCGCGGCCCTCCTCGCGCCCACCTCCCGCTCGCCCGCCCCAACCCCCCTCGACGCCTTCTGGGCCCTCATCACCGGGGACAGCCTCCACGTGGTCGCCGCCGAGCAGCTGATCCTGGACGGCTGGGAGGATGCGCACGCGTCGATCCTCGTCGAGCTGGTCCGCTATGCGCCGAGCGACGATCATCGGCGGCTGATGTTCTCGATCCTGGAGCGCGGGACGGGCCAGCGGCTGGGGAGCGTGGGCGGGCGCGGGACGGGCCGGCAGCTGGAGTCCATTCTCGAGCGCTGGTGGGAGTGGATCTGGCGGACCGATCCCGGCATGCATCCCGAGTACGCCACCTTCAAGGCGGAGCTGTATGTGACAATCGACCCCAGCTTCGAGGAGTACTTCGACGACAGCCCTGCCGCGACCATCCGCCTCGACGAGATCCGCTGGGGCGGCGTCGGTCGCGACGGGATTCCGCCCCTCGACCTGCCGGAGATGATCCCCGCCGCGGAGGCGGACTATCTGGAGGACGACAACGTCATCTTCGGCATCGCGCTCGACGGCGACGTGCGGCCCTATCCCAAGCGGATCCTCGCCTGGCACGAGATGTTCAAGGACTCGATCGCGGGCGAGCACTACACCGGGGTCTACTGCACCCTGTGCGGGAGCATGATCCTCTACCGGTCGGCCTTCGCCGGGGTGCACCACGAGCTGGGGACGAGCGGATTCCTCTACCGCTCCAACAAGCTCATGTACGATCACGCCACCATGTCGCTCTGGTCGACGCTGACCGGCGAGCCGGCGGTCGGTCCCCTGGTCGGGCAGGAAATCGAGCTTGAACCGCGCTTCGTGGTGACCACGACCTGGGGCGAGTGGCGCAGGCGGCATCCGGGGACCCTCGTGCTCTCCCTCGACACGGGGCACGAGCGCGACTACGGGGAGGGGGCGGCGTATCGCGACTACTTCGCCACCGACAGGCTGATGTTCGGCGTCCCGAAACTGGACCCCCGGCTACGGAACAAGGACGAGGTGCTGGCGCTCCGCTTTCCGGAGGCCCCGGGCGAGCAGCTCGCGATCTGGGTGGTGTTTCTCTCGATGAATCGGGTGTATCACGATGCGCTGGGTGGGCGGGAGTTCGTGGTTTTGACGGATCGGAGCGGGGCAAGCCGTGTTTATGAGAGTGGTGGGCGGAGGTTTGCGCGGTGGGATACGGTTGATACGGCGTGGGATGAGGGTGGGGGGCGGTGGACCGTCGGGGAGGACGCGCTGGTGGGACCGGGTGGGGAGCGGCTGGAGCGGCTGCCGGCGCACCGGGCGTTCTGGTTCGGGTGGTATGCGCAGAATCCGGGGACGCGGCTGGTTCGGGGGTAGCAGTCCGTGGACGAAGCCCCGCGAGCACCGAGAGCGGCGAGGCGCCGGGCTGGCAAGGCGCGACGAAG
>VXOC01000124.1 GCA_009840215.1 Gemmatimonadota bacterium
CCGGCGCCGGGGGCCGGGCGTGGGCGTCGGTGGGGCGGGGGGCGGGGCGACCACGCGCTGTCGGGGGGGGGGGGCGGTGGGGGGGGCTGGGGGTCTGGATCTCGGGGTCGTTGGGTGGGTCCGCGGCCGCCCTGGCCACCTGGTTGGAGGGGATGGAACCGGATCTGCAACTCCTTGAGCGCTTCGTCACGCCTCCCGACCGGGTGCCGCTCGGGGTGGCGCTGGCCGCGGCCGGATTGGCCCGCGCGATGATCGATATTTCGGACGGGCTCGTCTCCGACGCCAGGCGCGTCGCTGACGCTTCAGGGGTGATGATTCGCATCGATACGGCCGCCGTCCCGGTCGCCGCCGGTGCGGGGGACTTGAACCTCGCCCTCGAAGGGGGCGAAGATTATGAACTGATGTTTACGGCCCCGGCCGGGGCCGGATCGCGCATCAGGGCCCTCGGACAGGAGATGGCGGTGACGCTGACTCGCATCGGCAGGGTGGAGGAGGGGACGGGGGTCGTCCTCCGGGACCCACGAGGCCGGCGAACCGTCCCCGGGCGGGGAGGATACGACCATTTCGCTCGCACGGACACCGGGGGCGCCCGGTGATTCGCACCGTCTGGGCCTACGTCGTGATCCTTGGCGCGACGCTCTATTCCGGTGGTCGCGCAATCCTCTACTACTTCCTGTGGCCTCGCCACTTCCAGCGTTGCGCGGATCGGCTGACCGGAGAGTGGGCCTCGATCATCCTGTGGGGTGCAGGCACCAGACTGGTGGTCAGGAACGGCGGCCGGCTGGGGCGGGGACGAGGTCAGATCCTGGTGTCCAATCACCAGAGCTGGTTCGACATCTTCGCCCTCGGCACCGCTCTGAGGGACAGGTTCAGCTTCGTCGGGAAGAAGGAACTCTCCCGCATTCCCGTCGTGGGCGCCGCCTGGGAGAGGGTCGGGAACATCGCCATTGACCGCTCCGACCAGCAGGCGGCCATCGACTCTCTCAAGAGAGCGGACGATCTGATGAGGGAAGGCAGGACGATCATCATGTTTCCGGAAGGCACCCGTTCCCCGACCGGAGAGATGGGGCGCTTCAAGAAGGGGGCCTTCGTCATGGCGATCAAGTCGCAGGTGCCTGTGCTACCCGTAGCGATCGTCGGCACGCGCCGGATCATGGAGAAGGGCAGCTGGAGGATGTCCTCGGGGACCGCAACCGTCATCGTGGGAGACCCGATCGACACGACGGGTTTCACCCTGCGTGACCGGAACCGACTCTCCCGGGAGTGCCGGGAGGCGATCGAGGGGCTCCTGAATGGGGCAGGGGAGCTCTGAATGTCGGCGATCGTTGACGTCCGCGGGCGCGAAATCCTGGACTCGCGCGGCAATCCGACCGTAGAGGCGGAGGTGGTCCTCGCGAGCGGCCACCGGGGACGCGCGGCCGTGCCGAGCGGGGCGTCCACCGGCGAGTACGAGGCGGTGGAGCTGCGCGACGGCGATCCGGGGCGCTACCTCGGCCGGGGCGTTCTCAGGGCGGTGCGCAACATCGCGACCGAGATCCGAGGCGCCGTTCTCGACCGTGACGCGGTCGGCCAGCGCGGCATCGATCAGGCGATGATCGAACTCGACGGTACCCCCGGGAAGGGGCGGCTCGGCGCCAATGCGGTGTTGGCCGCTTCCCTGGCGGTCGCCCGGGCGGCGGCTGCGGAGCAGGGCCTCCCCCTGTACCGCTACCTCGGCGGGGACGATGCCCGCACCCTGCCCGTTCCGATGATGAACATCGTGAACGGCGGCGCGCACGCGTCGAACAACGTGGACATCCAGGAATTCATGATCATGCCGGTGAGTGCCGGTTCCTTCGCGGAGGGGTTGCGGATGGGGGTGGAGGTGTTTCACGCGCTCAAGAAGGTGCTGACTGACGCCGGCAAGAGCACCGCGGTGGGTGACGAAGGGGGATTCGCGCCCGACCTGGGATCCGACCTCGAAGCCGCCGAGGCGGTCATGCGGGCAATCGAGACGGCCGGCTATCGCCCTGGGGAAGACATCCTGCTCTCCGTCGACGCCGCCGCATCCGAGCTCTTCGGCGACGGCGCGTACACCTTCCGCAAGTCCTCCGGAGAGTCGCTGTCCACCGACCGGATGATCGCCTTCTGGGAGGAGATGATCACGCGTTTCCCCCTCGTCAGCCTCGAAGACCCCCTGGACGAGGACGACTGGCCCGGCTGGACGGCGCTCACGGCCCGAGCGGGCGACCGCTGCCAGATCGTGGGCGACGACCTCTTCGCCACCAACCTGGCCCGCCTGGAGCGAGGCATCCGCGACCGGGCGGCCAACGCGATCCTGGTGAAGGTCAACCAGATCGGCACGCTCACCGAGTCGATCGACGCGGTGCGGGCCGCCCGGGAAGCCGGGTTCGGCACGGTCATCTCCCACCGCTCGGGCGAAACCGAGGACACCTTCATCGCCGATCTCGCGGTTGCCACCGGTGCAGGCCAGATCAAGACGGGGGCGCCCAGCCGCACCGACCGGGTCGCCAAGTACAACCAGCTGCTGCGCATCGAAGAGAGGCTCGGGCCGCTGGCGGAGTACGCCACGGAGAGGTGGCGCAGATGAAGAGGTGGAAGCGGCTGGTCTTCCCGGGGATCGTGGCGCTCGCCCTCTACCTGGCGGTCGTCGGCGGGGAGCATTCGTTGATGGACGCACGGCAGGCCAGGGCCGAACTGGAGGCCAGGCACGCCGAACTGCGCGCGCTGCGTGACGAGATGGACCGGCTGCTAGCCCGGACCGATTCGCTGCGGCACCACGACGACGCCCTCGAACGCCTGGCGCGCGAGCGGTACGGTCTCATTCGCGACGGTGAATACCTCTACCGCATCTCCGAGCCGACAGGGGTTGAAAAGCCGGACGGGTCCTAGTGTCGTCACACATCACGCGTCGGACGCTCAAGCGGGGGCTCCGGCAGCTTCCCCGCCACCTCCGGCAACGGCGGCGAGCCCCCGAGGACCGCACCCTCGCGCGTGAAGAACGCGGCCTTGCCGTCACGGTCCACCGCCATGCGCGTTCCCCCCTCGTGGACGAGGCGGTGGTGCCGGCGACAGAGCAGGATCGTGTTGGCCAGGCTGGTCTCGCCGC
>VXOC01000219.1 GCA_009840215.1 Gemmatimonadota bacterium
CCGGGCGCGGCGGCGGGCGTCGGCAACCGCTTCGGCCAGTTCACGCCCTTCGGGTTCAACGGGGGCTTCTACTACACGCGGCTGAGCTACGGTTGGTAGGCGAAACGCAACAGACCGGCAGCGGGCGGACAGACTGAGGAGAAGAGCACTGCCGCACCAGGAACTTGAGCGGGCGCGCGAACTCGTCGGCGGGGCCGAGCGCGTGGTGGCGCTCACCGGCGCCGGAATCTCGGCCGAGTCGGGTGTGCCCACCTTTCGCGACGCGGGGGGATTGTGGCGCAGCTACAGGCCCGAGGAGCTGGCCACCATCGGGGCCTTCGAGCGCGACCCGCGCACGGTCTGGGAGTGGTATGCATGGCGGCGCGGGTTCGTGGCGGAGTGCCAGCCCAACGACGGGCACCGCGCGCTGGCCCGGTTCTTCCTGGCGCGCGGCACGGCCGGGATCGTGACGCAGAACGTGGACGGGCTCCACACCCGTGCCGCACTTAAAGAGGCTGGGGACGGACCGCCCGATGCCGCGCTCCCGATCGAGATCCACGGCGCGATCGCGCGCGACCGTTGCAACCGGTGCGGGCTCCGCGCCGATGCCGAGCCGCTGGGCGACTCCCTTCCCCGCTGCGCCGCGTGTGGCGGCATGCGCCGGCCCGACGTCGTGCTCTTCGGCGAGATGCTGGACAGCGAACTGCTGGCCCGCGCCCACAGGCTGGCCGAGCGCGCCGACCTCTGTCTGGTGATAGGGACGAGCGCGGTGGTCCAACCG
Organism: Gemmatimonadota bacterium; assembly: GCA_009840215.1. Classification (GTDB taxonomy): domain Bacteria; phylum Gemmatimonadota; class Gemmatimonadetes; order Longimicrobiales; family Gaopeijiaceae; genus Bin94. The sequence continues at coordinate 761 of VXOC01000219.1, forward strand.
GCTGCCGGGATCCCGTTGGCAACGCTGCACGGGGGCGGCAGTGTCATAGAGGTGAACACGGAGGCGACCGAGTTGACGGGCGCGGCCACGGTGGAGGTGCGGGGGGCGGCGGGGGTGGTGCTGCCGGCGTTGCTGGGGTGAGGCGTCCGGGGCATTACTGACAACTGTAGTTGTCATTTTGTCAATCACAGTTTACATTTTTGACTTGATGCCCGACGAATGGGCCATGTAGGAGCCTGAGGGAGATGAACACACTTCACCGCTTTGGCGGCAGGGCACCCTGGAGGTGGGGACTGATCCTGACCACATCGATCCTGGCGTCTCCCATCCCCCAGCAACGCGTCCTCTTCCTCTGGGGCGGCGTCGACGCCGAAGGCACGCCCCACCTCGACCCGGCGTTCGTGCTCGAAGCATCCGCCTCCCTTCCCCGCAACGAGGGTGCGCACCGAATCACCGTCCGCGACGCCGAAGACAGCGAACTGTTCACACTCAGCTTCGACATGCCCGTGGTCGCCGACGGCGACGGCAGCTCGTCGTTCGTCTTCGCGGTTCCCGTGCGGGAAGGGTGGGCCGATGCGCTGGCGAGCATCACCCTGTCCGGTCCCGGCGGGTCGTTCAAGCTGGACAGGAATACCGACCGGCCGATGGCGATCCTGCGCAATCCCGAGTCGGGGCAGATCCGGCAGATCATGCGCGACCTTCCTCCGGGTCCCGCCGGGCGGGAGGCGGCGGAGCGCATGGGGACGGAGAAGGGGTTCGAGGTGCTCTTCAGCCGCGGGATTCCGGATCCGGCGGACTGGGCGCGATAGGGGGCTCAATGGGGGAGCCGGTCGATCTGAGGATCACGACCGCGGAACCGCCCGTCGGCTTTGGGCGAGTAGCCGCCCGCGCCGAGGGGTTGGCGTCGCTTGGGGTCCATGCGTAGAATCACGAATCCCGCATCCCCCCAACCCGACTTTCTCCCATATGCGCAACTTCCGCTTTTTTCCTCAACCAGCCCGCCTACATCACGCTTTCCACGCACCGGATCCCGTTCGCCGCCTGTCGGCCCTGCACGCCCGCCACGGCTACCGCCTGCGCAAGATCGCCGGGATCCTCGGCCTCGCCGCCCTTCTCGTCGCGCCGGTCCCGGCGTCCCCCCCGCTCACCGCCCAGCAACCCCAACACTACGACCTCCTCATCAGGGGCGGCAGAATCCTCGACGGCACCGGCAACCCCTGGTTCCGGGCCGACATCGGGATCCGCGACGGGCGCATCGCCGCGCTGGGAATGCTCACCGGCGCCACGGCCGACCGCGTGGTTGACGCCAGCGGCCGCCACGTGTCCCCCGGCTTCATCGACATCCATTCGCACGCCGACGACGGGGGCAGCGGCCGCCGCGCCTCCCTTCGCAACGACTCCACCCACCGCAAGGCGGCGCCCAACATCGTGTCGCAGGGGGCCACCACCGTGGTCGTCAATCAGGACGGGCGTTCCCCGTGGCCGATCGCCGAACAGCGTGCGACGCTCGAACGGCAGGGGGTGGGGCCCAACGTGATGTTGATGGTGGGTCACGGGACGGTGCGCCGCATGGCGATGGGCGACGACTTCCGGCGGGCCGCGACACCCGGCGAGACCGCGCGCATGGGGGCGCTGGTGCGTCAGGCGCTGGAGGAGGGAGCGGTCGGCATCTCGGCAGGACTCGAATACGTGCCGGGACGGTGGAGCACGACCGACGAAATCGTGGCCCTGGTCGCCGAGCTCGCCCCGTACGACGGCGTCTACATCTCGCACGAACGGGCCGAGGGGGCGGACCCGATGTGGTACCTGCCCAGCCAGCACGAGGAGACGCCCCCCACCCTTCTGGACGCCGTGGCCGAGACCATCGAGATCGGGCGCCGCACCGGCGTGCGCGTCGTCGCGTCGCACATCAAGGCAAAGGGCGTGGGCTACTGGGGACAGAGCGCCTCCGCGATCGAGATGATCCAGCAGGCCCGGGACGAAGGCGTGCGCGTCTGGGCGGACCAGTACCCCTATCCGACCAGCGGCACCGACGGCCGCACCGTCCTCATTCCGCGCTGGGCGCTCGACGACGAGGACGCCACCAGCGCCGCCGACGCGCGCCCACCCGCCGACATGCTCGAAATCAGACTCCGCGACCCCGAAACGGCGGCCCTGATCCGGAGCGACATCACCCACGAGATCGGGCGGCGAGGCGGGATAAACCGGATCGTGGTCTTCGAGTACCCCAACGAGGAGTACGTGGGCAAGAATCTCGGCGAGATCGCGGCCGAGCGCAGGGAGGACCCGATCGAGACAGCCATCGCCCTGCAGCTCGAGGGCGACCGCACGCGGCCCGGCGGCGG
>VXOC01000176.1 GCA_009840215.1 Gemmatimonadota bacterium
GTAAGATCGTCGGCAGCGTCAGATGTGTAGACGAGAAAGCCTCCAGGTAGTCCGCCACGGCCGCGTCATAGGACGCAATCTCCCGAAACACCTTCGCCGCAAGCTTTTTTCGCAGGGCTTCAGAGTCCTCCTTCTGCCCCTCCAGCCCCCCCTGCCCCTCCCCTGTCACGGCCTCCAGCACCGCACCGTAGTCGCGTGGATCGACAACCACCCACACGTCCCGGTGGTTCTTCGCGGCGGCGCGGATCATCGTCGGGCCACCGATGTCGACGTTCTCCATGGCCACGCCAAGGGTCACATCCGGGTCGGCCACCGTCTCCCGGAACGGATACAGGTTGACCGCGACGAGGTCGATGGGACCGTATCCCTGCGCCGCCAGCGCCTCCATGTCGCCGGGACCGTCGCGGCGCGCCAGCAGCCCCGCGTGCACGGCGGGGTGCAGCGTCTTCACGCGGCCGTCCATCATCTCGGGATGACCGGTCACCGCGGACACATCGGTAACCGGGACGCCCGCTTCCCGGAGCGCACGCGCCGTCCCACCGGTCGACAGCACCTCCCATCCCCCATCCGCCAAGGCCCGGCCGAAATCCACGATCCCCGTCTTGTCCCACACGCTCAGAAGCGCTCTGCGGTTATTCAACGGCCCCTCCAAAGGCTGACTCGATCGATCGTTTCAGGTCGTCGCCGGCCTGGACACGCGTGCCGGGCCAGCGAAAAGCGGGGGCGACGAGGTCTGCACGCGCCAGGGCGTCGGCCGCCGCCGGATAGAGCACGTGCTCGACCTCCAGCACCCGCTCGGCCAGGCTTTCCGCCGTGTCGTCCGGCTCCACCGGCACCGGCCACTGCGCCAGGATTCGCCCCTCGTCGTAGCGTTCGTTCACGAAATGGATCGTGGGACCCGACACCGTCGCGCCGGAACGCAGGACGGCCTCGTGGACGTGGTGGCCGTACATCCCCTTCCCCCCGAAGGCGGGAAGCAGGGCCGGATGGATATTGAGGATCCGGCCCTCCCAGCCACGGCAGACCTCGGGCGGCAGAAGCTTGAGGAAGCCGGCCAGCAGGACGCCGCGGACCCCGTGGCGCCGGAGCAGGCCGGCCACCTCGGGGCCCGCGGAACGAGTGCCAAAATCCACCCGGTATGCCGCCCTCCCCTTCGCCCGCGCCCGCTCTTCGGCAACACAGGGCCGGTCCACGATCAGAACCTCGATCCGGTAGGCGGCACCATGCTCTTCGTGGTCGAGAAGCGCCTGCATGTTCGTCCCGGACCCCGAAGCGAGCACCGCGAACGGGACCGTCACGTCCCCCTCACACCAGCTCGCCGCCGTAGACGGGGATCAGGAACGGGTTGGTGACGCGTTCGTGTCCGGCCGTGGTTTCGGGTCCGTGACCCGTGTAAAGCACCGTCTCGTCCGGCAGGGTGAGCACCTCGTTGCGGATCGACTCCATGAGGACGCGGTAGTCGCCATAGGGAAGATCCGTCCTCCCGATCGACCCGGCGAAGACCACGTCGCCCACGATCGCGACCGGCTCCGAAGTGGAGACGAACATGACGTGCCCGGGCGCGTGGCCCGGCGTGAAGACGACTTCGAACTCGGAGCCGCCGAAGGAGGGGTTCTCGCCGGGGACGAGGTCCAGATCGGGGGGCGGCTGCTCTTCCCAGGGGACTCCGAAGGCGGCCGCCTGGGCGGCCACGCTGTCGTAGAGGGGCTGGTCGAGCGGGTGGAGGTAGATCGGGGCGCCGGTCTCGCGCCTGGCCTGCGCCACGCCCTCGATGTGGTCCAGATGCGCGTGGGTGAGGAGGATCGCCGCGACTTCGAGGCGGCGGTCGCGGATCGCGCCCAGCGCCTCGGGCGTGGCGGCGCCGGGGTCGATCAGGAGCGCGGTGCGTCCGTCGGCACAGGCGACGACCAGCGTGTTCTGGACGAACGGACCGCCTGTGAAGGTCAGGATTTCCAGGAGCCGCTACACCGTGAACGAACTGCCGCAGCCACAGCCGCCCGTGGCCTGCGGGTTCCTGAAGGAGAAGCCGGAGCCCATCAGCGACGTCACGTAGTCGATCTCGATGCCCTCCAGGTACTGCGCGCTGAAGGGATCCACGAAGATCCGGAATCCGTACTGCTCGAGGATCTCGTCGTCACCCTCGGGGCCCTGGTCGATGTCCACCCCGTACTGGAAGCCGGAGCAGCCGCCCGGCAGCACGGCCACCCTGAGTCCCGCGTCGGGCGTGTCCCCGTGCTCCTTGAGGAACCCGTGCACCATCTTGACCGCGCTGGGCGTAAGGGTCAGGTCCATTTTCTTCTATCTCGCACTTCTTCGTCGTCGGTATTGCTCGGGGCGGCGTGCGGTTGGCGTGCATGGCCCCCCACCCGCCTCCAGTAAGCTATCCATGGCCCGAAAGGGGGTCAACGAACGCTGGCGGGCGACGCTCCCTGCCAGCCCGGCGCCTCACCGCTTCCGGTGCTCGGGCGGCCCTGTCCACGGACTGCAGGGGATCGCGTGGCCGCTGTCGCGCTCCAGCCGCTCGATCAATGCCGCGGCCGCGGCCAGATCGTCCACCACCCGGACGCTCTCGCCAAGCCGTCCCTCCTCGCGGGCTCCGTGACCCGTCCGCACCAGGATCCCCGTGCCGCCGAGGGTCTGCGCGGGCAGCACGTCGCTCCGCTTGTCGCCGATGTAGTAGGAACCGGCTGCTTCGAGCCCGAGATCGGCTGCCGCGCGCCGATACATGACCGGGCTCGGCTTGCGGCAGGTCGTGTCCGGGTCGCCGCCGGGCCCATCGGGGCAGAAGTACGTCCCCTCCATGACAACCCCGGCGCGGGTGAGCTGCCGTTCGACCTCGGCCGCCACGCGATGGTAGTCGGCCAGGGTATAGAGCCCCCGCCCGATCCCCGACTGGTTGGTGACGATGACAAGCGCAAGGCCCATCCCGCGCAGGCGCTTCAGGGCGGCGGCCGCTCCGGGAATGAGGATGACCCGTGCCGGATCGGCGATGTACTGGTGATCCTCGATGATGGTTCCGTCCCGGTCCGCGAAGACGGCCCGGCGCGGGGACGGCGCCGCCTTCACCCCACCTCCCCGCCCGCCCCCTCCAGCGA
>VXOC01000333.1 GCA_009840215.1 Gemmatimonadota bacterium
CACCCCCACCCGTCCCGCCCTGGTGACCCACCGCGAGGTCTGCACCCTCTTCCACGAATTCGGCCACCTCCTCCACCACACGGCCTCGCGGGTCGAAGTCCGCGCCCGCGGCGGCGTCAACGTCGCGTGGGACTGGGTCGAGGTCCCCTCGCAGATCATGGAGAACTGGTGCTGGGAGCGTGAGGCCCTCGACCTCTTCGCGCGCCACCACGAGACCGGCGAGCCGCTCCCGGACACCATGCTGGAGCGCCTCCTCGCCGCACGCCGCTTCATGGGCGGCTGGATGCAGATGCGGCAGCTCTCCTTCGCCAACCTGGACCTGGAACTTCACCGCGCCTGGCGCGGCGAGGTCCCCGTCATGGAGTACGCGGCCGAGGCGCTGCGACCCTTCGTTCCGTCGGACCGCTTCGTCGAGCGTCACATCCTGCCCTCGTTCGCGCACCTCTTCGGGGGTGGGTACGCGTCGGCCTACTATTCGTACATCTGGTCCGAGACGCTGGAGGCGGACGCGTTCTCCCGCTTTGCCGAAGAGGGGGTGCTGGACGCGGTGACCGGGCGGGCCTTTCGCGACTGCGTGCTCGCGCAGGGGGACCGGCGGGACCCGGGGGAGCTGTTCAGGGATTTCATGGGGAGGGATCCGGATCCGGGGGCGCTGATTCGGCGGAATCTGGGGGGGTAGGGATGGCTGGGTTACGTTAAAGTTAACTTCCTCCCGAACCCCGGTCCGCCGGGAACTCGGGCGATCCGGAGCGTCCGTGTACCAGACCTGCATGTTCTGCAAGAAGCCCCTCGGCGCCAACGAGGTCGTCGAGACGTTTCCGGTCGGCCGGCGACTGGCCTTCGACGCGGCCAAGGGTCGTCTCTGGGTCGTGTGCCGCACCTGTCAGCGCTGGAATTTGACGCCGCTGGAAGAGCGCTGGGAGGCCGTCGAGACCTGCGAGAAACTGTTTCGCGGGACGCGGGTCCGCACCTCGTCCGAGAACATCGGGCTGGCACGCCACCCCGAGGGGCTGGAGCTCGTGCGGATCGGGAAGCCGCTCAGGCCGGAGTTTGCCGCCTGGCGCTACGGCGACCAGTTCGGGCGGCGGCGCAGGCGGTCGATCGTGTACACGACCGGCACGTTTGCGGCGGTTGCCGCGGGCTGGGCGCTGATGGGCACCGCGGGAAGCCTCGTGGGACTTCTGGGAGCGAACATCGCGACCTACGGCAACGTGTGGCAGTGGTACGGTCGCTCGGTACGCTTCCGGCCTTCCGATGGCTGGCTGCGCCGGATGAGTCGGTTGAACGCACTTCATACCCTGATCCGGCCGGACAGCAGCGACGCCGGGTTCCTGGTCGGCGTCAGCAGAGGAATCTTCAGACCCCGGGAGACCGAGTGGTTCGCGGGTGAAGATGCCCAACGCGCCATCAACGCCATTCTCCCGGCTGTCAACCACGAAGGCGGAAGTTTGAAAAGCGTACGGTCAGCGGTTTCGGAGATCGAATCCCACGGGCATCCGGAGCGATTCGTGCACCAGGCAGCGCAGCGGTGGCGGGAGTATCGGCGCGGAGGCACCTTCGGCCACCTGATTGGCATGCCGCATCGCCTGGCCTTTGAGATGGCGCTGCACGAGGAGGAAGAGCGCCGGGCGCTGGAGGGCGAGCTGTGGAGGCTGGAACAGGCCTGGCGCGAGGCGGAAGAGATCGCGGCAATCGCCGATGATCTGCTGCTGCCGGAGGGCACGTCCGGGTTTGTCGATCGCCACCGCGGGTAGCGTCACGGGTAGTCTCCGGGTGATCTGCCCCCGCTGGTCAGCTTTACGGGTGCCTGGAATAAGTCATCACGACCAGTCCAATATCGGAGAACCGTGCGTGCCCACATCTGCTGGAAGTGCCGAGGCGTGGGCCGTCTGACCGATTGGCGGCGAACGTTTCGCCACCTCCTGGTCCAAACCCAATCCTTGTGTGCTGGTATCGGCGCGGGCGACTGGGAATCCATACCACGAATCGTCGGAGGGCGAGCTTCCGGCTTCCGCGATCCAACCACGCTCACCAATTGGACCCGGGCATGCCTGTATGCATACGCCGCCGTCGCGGTCGTCCGCGGCTGCGCAGGGGCACTTGACATGTTCGGCGGTTGGTATCTCCAATCTCCGATCGGCGGGACCGTCTGGTGGACCGTCACGATTGCGGTTGCATTTGCCACTGTGCTGCTGCTGCCCGCATGGACCTGCTGCGCCAACCACAACGCTCGTGTCCTGGGCGCATCCGACATGACATTTGCGCCGGGGTCGGCCGGGGTCTGTTACTTCATACCGCCTGGACTACTTTGGAAGCCGTATCGGGCGATGAGGGAAATCTGGCGAGCGAGCATCGATCCGACGGATTGGAAGCGACAGCGCGGGTCTCCGCTTCTGGGCTGGTGGTGGCTTTTGTGGCTTGCTTCTGCCTGGGCCGGGGAACTCGGGTATTGGGTGGCGACCCGGACAGTGGACGAAGCCCATGCGCAGACCGTGGGCAGTGCCATCCAGTTCGTTCGCACTGTGATCCGCATTCCCATGACCATCGTCTTGATAGGGATCATCACGAAGGTACACTGCAGACAGATGGCCCATTCGCGGAAGCTGTGAGTGTCCCGTCAGGCGTTTGAGGGTGGGCATCCAGCGCTTCGTGCTCCGACGGCGAGATGGTCCGGCCGCGGGCGGACAGCAGCATAGGTCGGTCAGCTCCCTCTCCATCCGCGAGAAGCCGAAAAGGCCGGGCGTGCGCTGCGACTTGAAGCGGATCAGCACGTCAACATCGCTGTTCGGTCGAAAGTCGTCGCGCAGAACGGAACCGAACAGCGCCAGTTCTCCCACCTCCCATCGGTCGCAGAACGCCTTGATGGCGCTCATGGGCACGCCGATTCGGGATGCCAGCTCGCCGCTCACCAGCTTTTCCAAGTATCCTCCAGGCCCAGTTGCGTGCGCCCTCACTTCTCACGTGTCCAACATAGCACCGGCCACCGGCAGCAGCATCATGCACCACACATTCCCATCCACAGCTGCCGCATCTCCCTACACCACCATCCCCCCCAGCCGCCCCAGAC
>VXOC01000017.1 GCA_009840215.1 Gemmatimonadota bacterium
CCCCCCCCCCCCCCCCCCCCCCTTTTTTTTTAAATGATCCGGCCCCCACCGATATCTACACGCGTAAGATCGTCGGCAGCGTCAGTTGGGTATAAGATACATGGCTGGTGGAGGGGTTGGGGGAGAAGGATGCGCGCGCGGCGCTGCTGGCGAATGTTGCGTACGTGTCGGGGCTCAATGTGGGGTCGCTGCTGGACGGTCCCGGCCGGGAGGACGGGTTCCGGGCGTGGCGCCGGATGGCGTCCGCTGAGGGGGTCGCCCCGCACCTGCACCAGAGGGGTGGCAGCGCTCAGCTCTATCCGTGGCGCCTGCCGGGTTGCCGGGCCGAGGCGATCGACAGTCTGCTGGACGGGATGGCCAGGGTCTGGGCTGCCACGGACGAGGTGGCGGTCCCCGCCATCGGACAGGCCAACCGCTTGCTGGCCGGCGAAGCCCGCCGCCTGAAACGAAAGCTGAAGCGGCTCCACGCCCAACTGGAGAAGACGGCCGAGGCCGCCCGGTTGCGCGAGGAGGGCGCCCTCATCCTGTCCTCCCTCCACCTCATCGAACCGGGCGCCGCGAAAGTCACCCTGTCCGGATTCGACGGGACCCGGCAGACCATTGCGCTGGACCCGCAACGCAAGCCCCAGGAGCACGCCAACGCGCTCTTCCGCCGGGCCGGCCGCCTCGAACGGGCAGCGGCCACACTCCCCCGCCTCATTCGCGCGACCGGGAACGACCTCGCCCGCATCGCCGCCCTGCGCGAACGCCACCAGCGCGGCGACCTCTCCCGCGAGGACCTCGACTCCCTCTCTTCCCCGCGCACCCCGCAGTCTCCGTCGCGCGCCGCCCGCCCCACCCTGCCCTACCGGTCCTACACCAGCTCCGGCGGCCTGCAGATCCGCGTCGGCCGCGGCGCCCGCCACAACGACGACCTCACCTTCCGCCACTCCCGTCCCATGGACATCTGGCTCCACGCACGCCACGCGGCCGGCGCACACGTCATCCTGCGCTGGACCCGCCCCGAACGTCCCCCCGCCGCCGACCTGGAAGAGGCGGCCGTCCTCGCGGCCAACCACTCGGGCGCGAGGGCCTCGGGGACCGTTCCGGTGGACTGGACCCGCCGCAAATGGGTACGGAAGCCCCGGGGCGCACCCCCCGGCGCGGTCATTCCGGATCGCGTTCAGACGTTGTTCGTGGCCCCGGATCCATCGCTGGCCGAGCGCCTCCGCGACTAGCCGGACCAGTCGTTGCCGCCGCTCCGCGATTCCGGGCGTCCTCCCGGCCGGCGATGCGCGGAATCGCGCACCCGCCCTTCGCCGTTCTCAGCGAATCCCGTCCCCGATCCGGCTCCACCGCGCCTCGGTCAGCCACGGAAACGGCCGCATCGAGCCGCGGTCGTAGGAGAAGTAGATGAACACGGCACGGCCCCGAAAGCGCCACCGCTCCAACAGCCCCCAGTACCGAGAATCCAGGCTGTCCCAGCGGTTGTCGCCCAGCATGAAATAGCGGCCTTCGGGGATCACCAGCGGACCCCAGTTATCGCGGGTCGGCCGGTAGTCCGCACGTGGGCCCCCGAGCAGGATCTCCCGCTGCCAGAGCATGTCGGGGTCGAAGTGGTCGGTGGCCGTGTCGTTGACGGCGTACGGTTCGGACCGGGGCTCTCCGTTCAGGTAGAGCTGCGCGCCACGCATCTCGAGGGTGTCGCCCGGCATCCCGATGAGGCGCTTGATGACGGTCAGCGTGTCGTCGTGCGGGGGATCGAAGACCAGGACCTCTCCGCGACCGGGCTCCCCGTACCCCGGGATGCTGACGTTGGTGAAGGGAACGGGCGATCCCATGGCCAGCCGGTTGACGAAGACGAAGTCGCCAACGAGCAGGGTGTTGCGCATGGAACCCGAATCGATGAAAAAGGTCTGGAAGACGAAGAGGCGCAGAATGAGGACGATGCCAACCGCCAGCGCGATCGACTTCATCCATTCGAACAGGGACCGGGCGGCGCGCGATTCGCTGGTTCCCCGGTCCTGCTTCTTCCCGTCTTTTTTCCTGGCTGACCGGGTCGTGTTCCCGGGTGATTCCTTCTCGCTGCGAGACTCTTTCCGCCGCCCGGTTCGGCTTCGCCTGCCCATGGCTATCCGTTCTCCACCGTGTTCAGCGCGTCGCGCAGTTGAGCGGCCAATCCCAGCGTCCCCTCCACCCCGGCCTCGTCAAGGCGGTTGACCAGGGCGCTGCCCACCACCGCCGCGTCGGCGGCCGCGCCGACCGCGCGTGCATGCTCCGGCGTCGAGACCCCGAATCCCACCGCGACCGGCACCGGCGACACCGCGCGCACCGCACCGGCCTCGCGGGCCAGTTCGCTGCGCAATTCGATCCGCGCTCCGGTCACCCCGGTCCGGGCGATGTAATAGACGAAACCCCGGCTGGCACGGGCGATCCGGCGCACCCGCGCGGGAGAGGTGGTGGGCGCGATGAGGCGGACGAAGTCCAGCGGGGACTCCAGCAGCCGCGCTTCGAGCTCCGGATCGGCGTCCAGCGGAAGGTCGGTGGGAAGGATCCCGTCGGCGCCCGCCTCCACCGCCTCCCGGACGAAGTTCTCCACGCCGCGCGCGTACAGCGGGTTCAGGTACGAGAAGATCACGACCGGAACTTCGCTGGCGCGGCGCAGTTCCGCGAGCACCCCGAACACGTCGTCCACCGCGGTGCCGTTGTCGAGGGCTCCCTGGCTGGAGCGCTGAATCGTGGGACCGTCGGCCATGGGATCGCTGAAGGGGATGCCGAGTTCGATCACGTCGGATCCAAGCTCGGCGAGTCCCGCCAACAGGTCGCGCGTGTGGTCCAGGGTGGGGTATCCGGCGGTGACGTAGGGGATGAATCCCGGTCGGCCCGCAGCCGCCAGCTCCGCGAAACGTGCTTCGATTCGGCTATGCGACATTTTCGCGCATCCTTAGTCCCCCAGCGACGACACATGTACCACATCCTTGTCCCCCCGGCCACTCAGGCAGATCGCCACGGGGGACTCGATCCCCCGCCCGGGCGCGTGTCCACATAGCCGAGCCCACGGGACGTAGAGGGAGGGGGGAT
>VXOC01000015.1 GCA_009840215.1 Gemmatimonadota bacterium
CGTAGAACACGCTCCCGCCCACCCCCTCGAAGACCCTCGCCAACTCCACCCGGCCGCGCATGAACGTCGACCCTCCCATCACCGACGGGTCGTATCCACGCAGCGTCGCCGCCGATCCGAGAAACCACATCCGCTGCGCCGGTGCATCTCCCCACGTCGTGCCGCCCGCCGCTTCCACACCCACACGCCACCCCGTCCACTCATCCCCCGCAAATGGGATCCTCGCCCGCACGACGGCGCTGCTACGGAAGAAGTTCGCCGCCTCCCCCTCCCCCTCCACCGGCCGGCTCCTCGCGACCTGACCGTACCACTCCACACCCACCTGCGCCCGATCCGGCTCCTCGCCCCACCAGGACCGCACCGTCACCTCGGCCCCCGCTTCATCGACCTCGTCGGCCTTCAGGTTCGGCGCGAAGCTCCACTCATCGTCGAAAGCCTGAAAAAACGCGAAGCCCGCCCGCGTCTCCACCGCCTCCTGCCGCTCGCCGTACGCCCGGAAGACGAACGACTCCCGCTCACCCTCCGGCGGCCTCCACGTCAGATCCAGCCCCGTCGCGCGATAGTATTCCCCCTCGTCGCGTCCCGTCACCAGCGCCGTGATCGAGTTGCCGAACCCGAAGTGGCCCGCCTCAGCGTCCGTGCTGCGAAGTTCGTGGAACCCTCCGAGCGTCAGCCTGCGCAACTCGGTCGAGCGGTCCAGACCGACACGCGCCTTCACCTTGCCGTCGGCCAGCCCGAATGAGGCCGAGGTGAGCAGCGTGTGCGGACCGGCAAGCACCGCATCGAACTCCAGCCCGGCCGCCAGGCCCTCGACACGGTTGTAGCGGATCATTTCGGGACTTCCCCAACCGTACCGGAAGGCCCACGGCGTGCGGCTGTACGAGGCGACCGGCACCTGCGCGAGCGTGCCCGCCAGATCGGCCGCTTCCCGCACCGTCGCGAACCCCGGCGCGTCATCCCAGATCGGCGGGGGCAACTCGGGGCTCATTTCCAGGAATCTGCGGTCCTTCGGTACGATGAACCTCGTGTCCTTGCCCCGGGCTACGGATTGGGTCGAGTCCAGCAATTCGTATGCGGCGCCTTGCCGGGCGAGCAGGTTGGCGACGAAGGCGTTGTCGGCAACCTCGTCGTGCCCTGCGGCTGCCTCGGGATCGTCGGCCACGCCGGTGAACGACTCGATCTCGTACGAAACGTCGACCGTAAGCGTGCCCTTGAGGACCCCGGCGGTCGCCAGCACCTCGAAGCGGGCGCGGTACGGCAGCCAATGCTCGAATTCCCAGAGCGCGTAGTCGACCAATACCGAATTGAGACGCAGGCTCACCGGCTTGAAGACGCCCGGCATGAGACGCATCGCGAGGTTGGCTTCCCGTGCGTCGGGGTCGTCGATGTCCCGCATGAAATCCATCGCCACGCTGGGCCGGTACACCGCGCGCATCAGCACCCCGGACACGGGATCGATCCACAGCGTGCCCGTCAGCAGGAACGCATCCGCCCGCAGCGGGGTGAATTGCAGGGCCACGGCGCGAACGAGGCGGCCATCAGGAAAGGACACGGTGATCGTGTCTCCGCTCCTGAAGCGGTAGACCAGGTCGGCGCGGTCTGCGAGAGGATGCACGAGTGCGCGGCCATCGGCTCCGGGAGGGCCCACCTCGTCTTCCCGGTTCCAGCCGAAGAGAAGGTGGTCGTCGCCGGGTGAGAATGGTTCGGCGTACGGCATCGCGTCGAGCCAGTCCGCCTCGCCCCGGGCCAGTGCGAAACCACGGCCCGGGTGGCGGGTGCGGTTCCCGAGAACCATGGTGACCGGCCGTGCTCCCCGCCTCCACCAGGTGCGCACGGCGTACTCGTTGCTGTAGAGGACCCGGTCGCGGAGCGGGGTGCGCAGGGCCCCGGCGACACGTTGGCGGATCAGGGCCGTGTAGCTGGCGACCGTCGTGTCGAGGGCGTGCCAGCGGTCGTAGGCGGAGGTGTAGAGCTGACGCGCGACCGGGTCCTCGAAGGCGTGGGACGCGAACCGCGACTGGGCGGCGGAGGGGAGGGGGGCGGTGATGGCAACCGCAAGGAGGGAGACAGCCAGGAAGCGTTGTTTCATGGAGGGGTTGGGCCGCGATGAAGAGCAGTCGGGGTGATGAGGCGTTCTACGGGCCGGTTGCGGGAGAGTTTCGGCGTTCCATACCGGAGACGCCCGATCCTCGCTCGACGGTTGTCCGGGTTCCGATGCCCGGACTGCAGATCAGGCCGGGTCACACCTCATGCCGCGGTCGCCATGCCATGACACCCGCACCCCTTCAGCGAACCCGGAAATCCACCACCAGCGGCAGGTGATCCGATTCGAGGGTGTCCGACTCGCGCACGCCCAGCACCTCGAGCGCGGCCGGGGACAGGTCGGCCGCATCAAGGACGAACGCGCGTTCGACCTCGAGGACACTGCCTCGATAGAGGACGTAGTCCAGCCTCCCGGGCGAGAACGGATCCCCCTCCCGGGTGCTGCGCCAGGTGACAAGGGAGCGGTCGCGCGGGCGCCCCGGCCGGGCCACGCCGAGATCGCCACCCCCGGTGTCCAGATCCGACCGCATCGCAGCGAGCGGCCGTGCGGACCCCACCAGGTTCAGGTCACCCCCAACAACCAGTCCCGCGTCCGGCCGTTCAGCCAGCACCGCCGCAACTGCCCGGTTGAGAGTGCGAGCCTGAAGCTCGCGCAGCCGGTCGCGGGGTGACCCGTCGTAGCCCGCGCTCTGCAGGTCGACGGGGACGAACAGGATATCGCGCCCGCCCACGGTGACCCACGCGCCAGTCGCGGAGAGCCCGCCGTCCGCCTCCGAGCGGGCCAGTCGGGAAGGCGGCGGCATCCGTGGCGCCTCGGGTTCGTCCCCCACCTCACCCAGCCACCCTTCCAGCGCTCCCGGTGCGTGATCCACCCGGGCGAGACGCTCCTCGCCCCGAAGCTCCAGTCCCCGGGCGCCCACCACCGTACGCTGCCGCCCACCCCCCCCCCACCAGCCCCCCCACCACAGCCGTGGGAATAAACAATGCGCTCCCACACAGGCACTGGGCTT
>VXOC01000196.1 GCA_009840215.1 Gemmatimonadota bacterium
CCATCACCCCCCCACCCCTCGCCGCCCTCTCGGACCTGGACGTCTACCGCGCCGTCAACCGCGACATGCTCTCGGGCACCGGCCCGGCCAGCATGCTGGACATGTGCGCCGTGAGCCTCCCCGCCGGCCTCGACGAGCACGGCATGCCCGTCGGTCTGCAGCTGATCGGCCGGACCGGTACGGATCACGACCTGATGGATCGCGCCGCCGCCGTGGAGTCGGTTCTGGGGACCAATGTGGAGCGGCTGGGCCTGCCGCCCCGGCTGGCCCTGCTCAGCGAACGGTGATGCCGGGAGTTCCACGAACAGCTCTTTAATGAGGTCCTACAGCCGCAAAGCCCCGATCACCTCCGCCAACACCGCCACCGCAATCTCCTCCGGCGTGCGCGCCCCGATCGGCAGCCCGATCGGTCCGTGGATCCGGTCCAGGACTTCGGCCGAGAACCCCGTCTCCCCCAACCTCTCCCGCCGAGCGCCCTGCGTCTTCCGGCTCCCCAGCGCACCCACGTAGAACGCGTCGCTCTCCAGGGCCGCGATCAGCGCGGGGTCGTCGATCTTCGGATCGTGCGTGAGCGCGACCACGGCCGTGCGGCCGTCAGGCGCCAGCCCGGCCCTCGCGCGGTCCGGCCAATCCTTCACCAGCACCGCCTCCGGAAAGCGGTCCCCCGTCGCAAATCCCTCACGCGGGTCGAGCACAGTCACTCGAAAGCCCGCCAACGCCGCCATCGGGACCAGCGCCTGCGCGATGTGCACCGCCCCCACCACGACCAGCCGCGGGGCCCGGATGTACGGACGCAGGAAGACCGGCCCGTCCCCCGTCTCCACCGTCCGCGATTCGCCGACCCTGAGCACATCGGCAAGCACTCCCCCGTCCACGCCGAGGCCATCCGAGCCACGACCGGCCTCGATCAGCTCCTGAGCCCCGTCGCCCAGCCGCGTCGCAAGCACCACATCGCGCCCCGACTCCTGGGCCGCGACAAGTTCGCGCAACACCCTCCCGTTCATTCGCGAAACTCCCTCGGCCCGGTTCCAGGACCGGACGGCGGCAACCGCATCCGCCTACGCCCCTCCAAGAATCCTGCCGGCGAGAAACGCGTTCACAGCGCTCACGTCGGTCCCCTTGGCGAAAGACAGTTCGCAGATCCCGAATCCGCAGCCGCTCACCTTCAGCTCGGCGTCGAGATCCAGCCTGCCCGAGTTCTCCAGCGAGAAAGCCGTGATCGACTTCCAGGGGACGGAAATGACCGCGACCTTCTTCCCCCTGATGCCCTGCGGATCGAGCACGATCATCCTGAGATCGGTGAACACGAGCGCGTCCCGCGCACCCTTGAACTCCATTCGCACCTCTTCGCCCTCCAGGAGGAAGTCCCGGTAGCGCTCGGCCGATGTGCCGATTCGGACCGCGCCGCCGACGTACATGCCGTCGAAGAGTGTCGTCTGTCGCTGTTCTGTCATTTTACCCGACCTCCATGTCGTCGAAGCGTGTCGTTTATCGCTATTCTGCCATTTACCCGACCGCCATGTGGTACCCCGGGTTCCGTGTCACAAAGGGGATGGAAGCGCCGTCTCGTTCAAACCACCGGCTCCACAAACAGATGCACCCTCCCCCCGCAAGCCAGCCCCACCTCCCACGCCATCTCGTTGGTCACCCCGAACTCCAGCGTTCGCGGCGCCCCCGACTCGATCACCTCGAGCGCCGTCTGGATCACCGCGCCCTCGATGCACCCCCCCGAAACCGACCCCGCGAAGTCCCCGCTGGCGGCGATCACCATGTGACTCCCGGCGCGGCGCGGCGCCGATCCCCAGGTGCGCGTGACCGTCGCGAGGGCGATCCGGCGGCCCTCGTCCAGCCACTCGGCGGCTTGCGCGAGGACCGGATCGGCGTTCGTGTGTCTGCTGTTCGAAGGGTCCATGGGACCGGAAGCTAACCTCCCGGCGAGGCGGGCAACATTGGCGGCCAACTCAGGCGACGAACTCCACCAGGCCGTGATCCGCGACCACTTCCGGCGGCCCCGAAATCGTGGTGCCCTGGACCCGCCGGCCGCCAGCGGCCACGCCCACAATCCCTTCTGCGGGGACACGGTCAGGATCTGGGCTCTCGTTGACGGCGGCCGCATCGCCGACGTGACCTTCGATGGCCGCGGCTGCTCGATCTCCCAGGCTGCCGCATCGATGCTCACCACGCTGGTGAAGGGGAAGCAGGTTGCGGCTGTCGAAGCGTTGCGGCAGGCGTTCGCCGATGGACTGGCCCCGGACGGACCCGCGCTCCCGAAGGAACTGGGTGACCTGCGGTCGCTGGCCGGCGTGAAGCGCTTCCCCAGCCGGGTGAGATGCGCGGTGCTGCCCTTCGACGCGCTGGAGGAGGCGTTGCGCGGAGATTGAGAAGACCCCTGGGATACCCTGCTAACCCAACCCCAGCGCCGCCTCCAGGTCCTCATGCAGGAACGCCGATTCCATCCGGTCCGACTCCCGTCGCGACGCGCCCATCCGGTCCGCCACCTCCCGCCATCCCCCGACCGCCCCACCCACCTCGCCCGCGATTCGACGGGCCTTGCGAACCCCGATCCCGTAGTACCCCGCGGTCGCCAGCGCCAGATCCAGCGACGCCGTCCCATCGTGCTCGTCGATGTTCGTTGCGAGCACACGGGCACGTTCATCCGTGGGTGTCGGGTTCAGATCGAAGGCCGGCGACAGGCGCCATCCCAGGCCCCGGTCGTACAGGAATCCGTGGTTGCGCAGGTGGTCGTCGGTATTCGAGACCAGAACGCTGAAGACCACACGTCTCCACAACTCCTCGAGATCCTCTCTGGGGGCGGCCCCGTGCGACCTTAGCGCGTCGGCGACCTCCAGGTACGAGCGCCGCTCGTTGTCTGCGGCGCCCAGCATGCTCATCGCAGAGAGGAAGGGCACGCGCCGACCACCCTCGCGATCGAAGCGCCGCAGGACGAGGATGCGCCGCCCTCCCACCCTCTCGACACGCCGGTCCGATACCGCAATCCCGGCTTTCTTCGCCAGCGCGAGCGCCACCGCCTCCCACAGCACGACATCCCGGT
>VXOC01000354.1 GCA_009840215.1 Gemmatimonadota bacterium
CCACGGTCGACTCCGGCGCCGCAATCATTGGAGGTTCAAGAGGCGCGGGGGCTGCTGGGGCTGCTGGCCGCGCTTCAGCTGTGGATTCGCGACCTGGGAGCCGCCGCACTCGGCCGCGACGACCGCGTCGTCAACGCCGACGAACTCCCCTTCCTCCGGGAGACGGCCCGCCGGCTGGAGCTGACACCCGACCGCGTGGCGGCCGCCATCGAACGGGTCGAGGAGACGCGCATGCTGGCCCTCGGCAATGTGAACCCCCAGCTATTGGTCTCGGGAATGCTGCTGGAGCTCGAGGAGACCCTGACCCGGGCGGCTTGAATGGCGAAGAAACCGAATCGGCCCGAAGGGGCCTCGCTCACCCACCTGGACGACGATGGCAGCGCCGCGATGGTGGACGTGACGGCCAAGGCGTCCACCGCCCGCCGCGCGGTCGCCGAGGGAGTCCTGCGCTGCTCCCCCGACGCCTACAGCCTGCTCGTTTCGGGGGGCAACCCCAAGGGGGATGTGGAGCAGGTCGCGCGCGTCGCCGGAATCATGGGCGGCAAGCGCGCCGGCGAACTCATCCCGCTGTGCCACGTCCTCCCGGCCGCGAGCGTCACCGTCGACATCGAGCCCGACGAGTCGCTGCCCGGCCTCAGGGTCACGTGTACCGCCACGATCAACGGCCGGACCGGTGTGGAGATGGAGGCGCTGACCGCCGTCGCGATCACGCTTCTCACCGCCTACGACATGCTCAAGGCCGTCGACCGCGGCATGACGATCCAGTCGATCCGGCTGGTGGAGAAGTCGGGAGGGCGGAGCGGGAGCTGGCGGCGGGGCTGAGTGAGCCCGAACCGCACGGTTGCCGGGACAGTGCTTGCACAAAGTGCTGGCAACTTCGCAACCGCAGCCCACCACCTGATTCGCACTCGTGCCTTCCGGCCGCCGCACGACCCGTCAGCGGTCGCCGCGCGGAATCCTGATCTCGTCCCCCGGCCAGATCGTCGTGTCCGCATCCAGGTCGTTGTGGGCAAGCAGACGATCCAGCTCCACATCGTAGAGCCGCGCGATCCCCCACAGCGTGTCTCCCCGCTTGACCGTGTGCACGCGTTCGCCTCCAGACGGCCGCGGGTCCGCCGGCCGTTCCGCGCCGCTCCCGTCACTGCCCGCCGGTCTCGGCACCGGCCCGGCTCTCGGCACCACCAGCCGGCTGCCGATCTGCATCCGCCGGGGTTCCACATCCGGGTTCGCCGCCTGCAGCGCGGAGACCGGGACCCGGTAGTTCTGCGCGATCCGCCATAGCGTCTCGCCGGCTGCTACACTGTGCGACGTGAAGGTCACCCTCCGGTCGGCGGGAATCGCGGCCAGGCGCTCGGCGAATCCGGCCCCGGTTCCCTCCGGCACCCGCAGCAGCGTGGAGTCCCCCGCCGGTGTCAGCCCCAGGACCAGGTGCGGGTTGAGGTCCCGGACCCGTTGCTCCGGAGCCCCCGCGGCGATGGCCACCACATCGATCGAGACCGCTTCCCCGACCACGATCTCGTCGAAGGTCCACGGAGCGTCCTTCTCGTAATCGCCGAACCCGTACGCCCCCGGATCGCTCCCGACCCGCGCCGCCGCCAGGAACCTGGGGATGAAGTCGCGGGTTTCGGCGGGCAGCCGGTCACGGATCCGCCGGAAGAGGTCGTCGTCGCGGGGCGCACCGCCGCCGTAGGCTCGAATCGTCCGTTCAACCCGTCCCGGTCCCCCGTTGTACGCGGCCAGGGTGAGGAACCACGACTTGAACTGCTTCTGCAGCTCCGCGAGAAAGTCGAGCGCCCGCGGGGTGGCGGCCCAGGGATCGAAACGTTGATCGACGAGCGGCGTGATCCCGAGCCCCATCCACCGTGCCGTAGCCGGCATGAACTGCCAGAGCCCGGCGGCCCCGGCGGGAGATACTGCCGGCGGATAGTACCCCGCCTCGATCACGGGCAGGTAGCGCAGCGACGGCGGCAGGCCCCGGGCGGCGATCTCCGCGTCGATGAAGTCCTCGTACCTGCCCATCCGCACCAGTGCGCGCGTGAACCGATCGCGGGCCCGCGTCTGCCAGTAGCTCACCCACCAGTCGACCCGTTCCCCGATTCTCTCCTCGTCGGCCGAGGGCGAGGACACGATGGGGTCGTCGGGCGGAGCGGGCGGTGGCCGGACCGGCTCAACCACCGGCCGCGGATCCGGCGGTTCGGGTCGGGGGGACGGTGGCCCGGCAGGTTCGGGCTGCTCGACGATGGTCGCGGGCTCTCCGGAGGTGACCGAAGGCGCATCCGCAACCGGGGGAGGCAGGGTGTGCCGTCCGCATGCCGACAGAAGCAGCACGGCCGTGAACATCGGCAATGCGCGGATATGCTCGCCCGCCCACCGGGGGCGGTGCCGAATCGGGCTGGTGGTTCCCGGCGGGAAGCGACAACCCTCCCGCATCGGAGGCGCGTTGCCGACCACCGGCTATCCGCCCTCAGTGGCTGTAATTCGGAGCCTCACGCGTGATGGTGACGTCGTGGGGATGGGACTCGCGCAGCCCTCCGGCCGTGACCCGCACGAACCGGGCCGTGGCGCGCAGATCCCCGAGCGACGCCGCACCGCAGTAGCCCATGCCGCTGCGCAGGCCGCCCGCGAGCTGGAAGACCGTGTCCGACACCGGACCCTTATACGCCACCCGCGCCTCGATCCCTTCGGGAACCAGCTTGCGCGCATCCGGACCATCCTGGAAGTAGCGGTCCGCCGACCCCTCCTCCATCGCCGACAGCGACCCCATGCCCCGCACCGTCTTGAAGCGCCGGCCCTCCAGCAGGAAAGCCTCGCCCGGGGACTCCTCGGTCCCCGCCAGCACCGACCCCATCATCACGCAGTGGGCCCCGGCCGCCAGCGCCTTGACCACATCGCCCGAGTAGCGGACCCCGCCGTCGGCGATAATGGGGACACTCCCCCCCGCCCCGTCCACCGCGGCCCTCACCGCGGGGGGGCTGGCGCGTTTAACCATCTCCGAGCCCACGGGGCGGAGAGGGAGGGGGGTTGGGGGGGGGGG
>VXOC01000228.1 GCA_009840215.1 Gemmatimonadota bacterium
GGCGGGGGTGGCGCGCGGGCCGTGTCGGGTGGCCGCCGCGCCACGTGGTCGTCCCCCGGTGCCGGGCCGGTCGAACCGGGCTCTCCGGTCAAGGTCAGCCGAAGGGGCTCGTCGCCCCGAGAAGTGCGCCGACACCCAGACCCGCACCGTAGAGTGCGACGCCCCGCGCGGTCATGCCCAGCGCCGGATTGAGCGTGCGCCGGTCCACGGTCTCCGGTTCCCGGGTCACCGCCAGTACGCGCGACGACGCCGGTAAGCAGGGCAGCCAACCGGCCAGGCACAGGAGGGTCCAGGGAGACCATTCCATCATCACTACGCCCATGACGGACACGACGCCCGCCAGCACGAGGCAGGCGAAGTACTGCACTACGGAGAAGGTGTCCCCGAAACGCACGGCCAGTGTGCGCTTGCCGGCGGCGCCATCGGTCTCGCGGTCTCGCAGGTTGTTCACCACCAGCATGGCCGTGCTGAAGGCGCCCAGTCCCGCGCCGGCGAGAATCGCACCCGGCGACCAGACCTGCGCCTGCACGTAGTAGGTGGCGGCCGTGGCGACCGGCCCGAAGAAGACGAATACGAAGACATCGCCCAGGCCGTGATACGAGAGCGGGTAGGGACCTCCCGTGTAGCAGACCCCCATCAGCATCGAGAGCAGCCCGACCGCGATGACCGGCCAGCCCGCGACCCACGCCAGGTAGACACCGGTCAGGGTGGCCAGCGCCAGGGTAATCACCATTCCGCGAAAGACGGCCTCGGGCGGAAGAATGCCCGCCTGGGTCACCCGCACCGGGCCGAGCCGGTCTCCCGTGTCACCGCCCTTGACGAAGTCGTAGTAGTCGTTGGCCAGGTTGGTGGCGATCTGGATCAGGAGCGCGCCGACGAGTGCGGCCAACGCGGGGAACTGGGCGAACACGCCGTCGCCAGCCGCGAGCCCCGAACCGGCGACGACCGGGGCCGCGGCGGCGGACAGGGTCCGGGGACGCGTCGCGAGGATCCAGGCCCGGGTCCGGGTCACGCTCATGGACGCACAGCCTGCAGAGCCAGCGCCTGGCTCACCGCGCGCGTCCCCGTCACCACGGCAGCCACGGATACTTCCGAAAGTCCGGCTTGCGCTTCTGCAGGTATGCGTCGCGCCCCTCCTGCCCCTGCTCGGTCATGTAGAAGAGCAGCGTGGCGTTGCCGGCCAGCTCCTGCAGCCCCGCCTGTCCGTCCACATCCGCGTTCATGGCCGATTTCAACAGCCGGATCGCCAGCGGACTGTGTTCGAGAATCCGCTGCGCCCACCGGAACCCCTCGTCCTCGAGCTCTTCCACAGGCACCACCTTGTTGACCAGGCCCATCTCAACCGCCTCGGCGGCGTTGTACTGACGGCACAGGTACCAGATCTCGCGCGCCTTCTTCTGCCCCACGATGCGCGCCAGATACGACGAGCCGAACCCGCCGTCGAAGCTGCCCACCTTGGGTCCGGTCTGCCCGAAGACGGCGTTGTCCGCGGCCAGGGTGAGGTCGCAGACGACATGCAGGACATGGCCGCCGCCGATGGCGTATCCCGCCACGAGGGCGATGACCGGCTTGGGCATGGTCCGGATGAGCCGCTGCAGGACGAGCACGTTGAGGCGCGGCACGCCGTCGCCCCCCACATAGCCGGCGTCTCCGCGCACACGCTGGTCCCCGCCCGAGCAGAAGGCGTACTTGCCGTCCTTCGACGGGCCCTCGCCGGTGAGCAGGACCACACCGATCGACGGGTCCTCGTTGGCGTCGTTGAAGGCGTCGAGAAGCTCGAAGAGGGTCTCCGGCCGGAAGGCATTGCGCACTTCGGGGCGATTGATGGCGATGCGCGCGACCCCGTCGCGCTTCCTGTAGGTAATGTCCTCGTAGGACTTGACGGTCTGCCATTCGGTGGCGGTCATGTCTCTTCCCGGTTCATGAGTTCGTGCACGCGGCGGGCGACCCGCGCGCGGGTGCGTTCGTGGCACTCCCGGTTCCGCTCGCGGTCGGTCCGCACCCGGATGATCTCCGTGCCGGCCCGCCGGCAGCCGGCCGCGACGGCCTTCTCCAGTTCGGCCGGAGTGGCCGCGTCGGTGAAGCGCAGTCCGTACAGCTTCGCCGCGTGCCGGAAGTCGAGTCCGTGCGGTGTCGCAAAGTACGGCGTGAATGCCGGCTCGAAGTCGCGGATGGGGAGCATGTGAAAGATGCCGCCCCCGTCGTTGTCCACCAAGACGAAGACGACGTTGAGCGTCCTGTCGCGCGCGGCCAGGAGGCCGTTCATGTCGTGGTAGAGGGCGATGTCGCCGATCAGCGCCACCACCGGGCCGGCACCGCCCCCCGCGCACCCCATCACAGACGATACGACGCCGTCGATCCCGCTCGCGCCGCGGTTGCCTAAGACCTGGATGTCCAGGGGGGCCGGGCGGCCGTACCCGTCGACGTCGCGGACCGGCATGGAGGAGGATACGAACAGCGTCGCGCCGGGTGGGAGGGCGCGGAGTGTCGCGGCCGCGCAGGCGCCCTCGTGATCCGCGTCGGCAAGGTCATCCTCGATGGCCGACCAGGCGGCCGCTTCGATCTCCGTCCACTCGCGCGTCCACGCGGTGTGGGGGGGCGGGTCACCGTCCCTGCTGTCGGCCAGCCTGCTGAGCACCCGTCCGGCCGACGCGTGCAGGTAGTGTTGGGCGAGGCCCTGGTAGTCCTTGCGGTGTGCGCCGTCGTCGATCACGACCTGCGTGGCCCGGTTCCAGCGTTCGAGGGCCCTCTCCAACGCTCCCGACGTCGGGGTGCGGCCGATGCGGATGACCAGGTCGGGGTGCAGCCGGCGAAGCACCTCGTCGTCGCGCAGGAAATGGTCGTACGCCCCCAGGACCGGGGCCGATGCGGGGTCGCCGAGGCCGCGCTCGAAGCGGGCACCGGAGAGAGGGTCGGCGAGCGCCGGTGCTCCCGTGCGCGTGGCGAAGCGGACCACCGCCGGACCGTCCAGACCGGGATCGGTGACGGGACCCGCGACCAGGAGCGGTCGCCGGGCGGTCTCCAGGCGGTGCGCCAGCAGCGTATCCTGGTCGCGTCCGCGCGCACGCCGGCCACCCTCCCAGGCCCCCGCCCCTCCGGTGTCACGTTCGATCGCTTCCGCGGCCGCGGTCAGATTCGGTGGCACGTCCTCACCGCCGCCACCCAGCTCCAGCCCCTCCGGCGACTCCGGCTCCAGCGGCTTGTCGAATGGCACGTTGAGGTGAACGGGTCCGCCCGGCGGCCCCATCGCGTGACGGGCGGCGCGCCGCACGACCTCGATGACCGAACGGGGTCCCACCGCCGTGAGCCCATGCACCGACGGCAGCGGCAGGTCGGCCTCGAAGCGCACCCGTTCCCCGAATATGCCCGGCTGCACGATCGTCTGGTTGGCGTCCGCGCCGCGCATTTCCGGCGGCCGGTCGGCGCTGACCACGATCAGCGGCACATCCGACAGGTCCGCCTCGACGACCGCCGGCAGCAGGTTGGCCACCGCCGTGCCCGAGGTCGTGATGACCGCGGCCGGGCCCAGGTGGCTGCGCCCGTAACCGACCGCGAAGAACCCGGCGCAGCGCTCGTCCATATGGACCCGGATCCCGATCCCGGCCAGCATCTGCGCCGCCAGTACGAGCGGTGCGGAGCGGGAGCCGGGCGCGATCTCCACCTCCTCCACGCCGCACTCCGCGAGGGCGTCGAGGATGGCCCGGGCCCACCTGAGATTGAACTCGCCGCTGGTCAACGGGGGCAGTCCGTGGATAGAGCCGCCCGAGCACCGAGAGCGGTGAGGCGCCGGGCTGGCAAGGTGCGACGAGAGGTGAATAGCAGCGCTATTCGCCCGAGGAGCAACGCCGAGCGAAGCGGTCCAGCACGGATGCATCGCCGCTCGAATGCCGGGGGGATTCCATCCACGGGCTGCCTGGTCCTCACCCCGAACCGGTCGCCGCCCGGGCCGAGACCTCGGCTCGCGCCATTGCCCTGAGCACCGAATCGAACTTGAGCTCGGTCTCCTCCCACTCCAGCGACGGGTCCGACCCGGGCACGATTCCCGCCCCGGCGAAGAGGCGCCAGCCGGCACCGTGCGAAACCGCCGAACGCAGGGCGGGTACGAAGATCCCCTTCCCGTCGGATCCCATCCAGCCCACCGGTCCCGCGTACCAGCCGCGGTCGAACTCTTCGCTCTCGGTGAGGATCGAGAGGGCGACGTTGCGGGGCTTTCCGCACACGGCCGGGGTAGGGTGGAGGGACGCGAGGATGTCGAGGAGAGTGACGCCTTCGGGTACCCCGGCGGCGATCTTGGTCTCCAGGTGCTGGATACGGGCCAGTGTAAGCACGTGCGGCTCCACGTCCCGTTCCACCGTGCAACCGAGGGCCGAAAGCCTGGCCACCATGTGCTGCACCACGAAGTCGTGTTCGGCCCGGTCCTTGTCGCTGTTGAAGAGACGGCGTGCCAGCTGCGCGGTCTCGACCGAATCGGCGCCGACCCCGACGCTCCCGGCCACTGCCGTGGCACGCACAACCCCGTTCACGACCGTCGCGATCGTCTCCGGCGCCGCCCCCAGCACCGCCTCCCCGGGCGCGGGCTCGAAGAGGAACACATGGCTCCCGTGGCTCTCCTGCCAGAGCGCGAGGACCAGCTCGAGCGGCGACACGGGACGGGACGGCGTCACGTCCAGCGTGCGGGCCAGCACCACCTTCTCGGCCTCGCCGGCCTGGATGCGGTGGAGCGTCCGCCAGACCATCCGGCTCCAGGCAGCCCGCTCGGTGGCCCTCTTCTTTCGCGCCGCTGGCACGCCGAGGCTACGGCGGCGGGGTGGCCCGGGGCGTCCCGCCGCAACACTCCGCGACAGTGTGTCCGCCCAGCGACCCCACGACTCCTCCGCCTCCCGTCGATCGGCGCCGCGGACCAGCAGTGAAAACTTCCCCACCTGCGGATCGTGCTCCAGCTCGGCTTCGGGCAACTGGAAAAGGGCCGGGGGAAAGGAGGACCAGACCGGATCGGCGCTGGGACGCGGCGCGAACGCGAACCCCCCGAACAGACGGGCGCCCTCCTCTCCGCCGATCTTCGCGCACAACCGCGCCGAGCGGTCCTGGACGACGGCGAAGCGGGACCGGTGATCCGATGACCCGAAGTCCTCCCGGCCACCTTGAACCGCGACTTCGGCGACCGCCCCGGCGTGGGCCACCCAGCGGCGGCCGGATGCCCAGAATCCCCGTGGCCCGCCACGCGCCGCGGCGAGAAAGTCGGCTGGCGCAACAGCCGTAAGGTCGCGCCGGATCTGACAAAGGCGCGACCGCGTCTGCGGCGAAGCGGATCGCGCCAAGGCTAGTGTCGTGTCCCGGAAATCTCTTGGCTATTCGAGCACCGATGCATCCGCGCGGGGGCGCTGCGCTCACTTGGCCACACTGTAAACCGTGCTTTACAAAATGTAATGTCGTCCATACATTTTACCCGTCGCCACACCTTCCAGCGCGAAGTCCTCCTGCTCCGGCGGCGGACCCATGATACTGCTCACTCCGCAGTTGTTGAGGAGCGCCTGGGCGTCCGCTTTCCCGGTCTCGGAAGGCGCCAGCACGTCCTCCCCCTCTTGCGGCCCGTCGTTGGCGGTGAAGCCCGCAGCAGCGTCCTGATCCGCGATTCGCGTGACCGTAACCCGAATGCTGGTCTCGCCGGTCTGGGGATTGTCGTAGGCGGTGGCGGTCAGCACGTCGTGGTGGGTGTTGCCCGTGAAGAGCTGCAGGCCGAGCCCGGACGTCTGCTTGCGTCCCCTCACGACGATGCCCTCGGTAGCGTCTTCGATGGTGTAACCCAAGATGTTCAACTGGGCGACCGCACACTTGTACGCAGTGTCCAGACCCGGAGGCGCGACCCCATAGTACTGAACGGGAGCGGACGAACAGGCGGCCAGCACGACGGCGAGGAAGGCCATGTGTTTCTTCATTCTCGAGCCTCTTTGACCCTTTCTTTTCCCAATGTGTGAGCACGCGGCCCCACGGATGCAAGTTGGGCGAGGCCGCTTCGCCCGTCAACCGAAGCGGGGCGATGCGGCTTCTGGTCTCGTTCGCTGCGGGACCATATGTTTACACCATGTCCGAGACCAGAACACAGCGCGAGGTTGCCGGGGCCGGGGAAACGGACCTGGCGCACCCCGACTATGGTACCCGGGGCACCCCGGGCCGTTCCTCGGATCCCCCCGAAGCGGCGCCTTTTCGCACACCCTCCGACCCCACCCCTGTCCCGGGCGCATCCGACCAGCATGACCTCGGCAGACCCGAATACTACCTTAACCGCGAGCTGACCTGGCTCAACTTCAACTTCCGCGTGCTGCACGAGGCCCAGGATCCCCGCACTCCGCTCCTGGAGCGTCTGAAGTTCCTCTCGATCGTCGGATCGAACCTGGACGAGTTCTTCATGAAGCGGATCGGTGGACTCAAGCAACAGGTCGAGGCGGGGATCACCGAGCGCACCGTGGACGGCCGTACTCCCGGCGAACAGATCGAGCAGTGCTACACCGTTGTGCGCGGGCTCGAGGCGCGGCAACGGGAAACCGGGGCCGAGATCCTGGCCGCGCTGGCCGACGAGGGCATCCGCATCTCGTCCTGGCAAGAGCTGAGCAGCGAGCGCCGCAAGTGGTTGCGCAAGTACTACGTTCGGAACATCTACCCTCTTGTCACACCCCAGGCGTCCGACCCCGCCCACCCCTTCCCCTTCATCTCGAACCTGTCGCTCAACCTGCTCGTCACCCTGCGCTACAAGGGCGACGAGCACACGTCGAAGGCGCGGGTCAAGGTACCCGTGGGTGCGGGGATTCCGCGCTTTGTCCAGGTCGCGGAATCCGGGGACTGGGTGCCGCTCGAGAGCATCATGGCCAACAACCTCGACCTGCTCTTTCCGGGCATGAAGATCGAGGCCTGCGAGGTTTTCCGGGTGACCCGCAACGCCATCTACGACGTGGACGAGGACATGGCGGACGACCTCCTCGAACTCATCGAGGCGGGAATCAGGAAGCGCCACCTGGCCCCGATCGTTCGCCTGCAGGTCGAAGAGGGGTTCGATCCCGGGCGGCGCACCATGCTCGCCAACGAACTCGGACTGAAGGAGAGCGACATCTTCGAGGGGAAGGAGCTGTTGGGCTGGGCGGACCTGTTGGCGCTGCACGACCTTCCCCGGCCGAGCCTCAAGGATGTCCCGCACCACCCGGCCGAACACCCGGATCTGCTGACCAACCGGCCCATCTTCCACATCATCCGGGAAGAAGGCCCGGTTCTGCTTCACCATCCGTACCAGGCCTTCGACACCTCGGTGCTCCGGTTCCTGCGCGAGGCTTCGCGGGACCCGAAGGTGCGCGCCATCAAGATGACCTTCTACCGCATGGCGCCACGGAGCAGCATCATCGATCACCTGGTGCACGCGGCCCGTCAGGGCAAGCAGGTGGCGGTCGTGATCGAACTGCAGGCGCGCTTCGACGAGGCCGCCAACATCCGGTGGGCAAACGCGCTGTCGGCGCACGGCATTCACGTCACCTACGGGGTGCTGGGGCTGAAGACGCACTGCAAGCTGATCCTGGTGGTGCGCCAGGACCACGACGGCTTGCGACGCTATGCGCACGTCGGCACCGGCAACTACCACGTCGAGACGGCCCGCCTCTACTGCGACCACGGCATCCTGACCTGCGACCCCTCGATCGGAGCGGACCTGACCGAGCTCTTCAACTACCTCACCACCGGCTACCGTCCCAAGCGCAAGTACTGGAAGCTGCTGGTGGCGCCCAAGCATCTGCGCGGCGGAATCCTGGAGCGGATTACGCGCGAGATTTCGGTGCACTCCGAGGAGTCACCCGGCAGGCTCCAGTTCCAGATGAACGCGCTGGAAGACCCGGAGGTGACCCGGGCGCTGTACACCGCGGCCAGGAAGGGCGTATCGGTGGATTTGATCGTGCGCGACGGATGCCGCATCCGCCCGGGCATCCCGGGGCTGTCGGAGAACATCCGCGTGGTCAGCATCGTGGGCCGTTTCCTTCAGCATTCGCGCATCTACTACTTCCGCAACGGCGGCGACGAGGAGTACTACATCGGATCCGCGGACTGCATGGGGCGCAACCTGGGCGCGCGCGTGGAGGCGCTGGTGCCCGTTGAGGATGCAACGCTGCGGGCCGAGCTGCGACAGGCGCTCGACATCCAGCTCTCGGACCGTCGCTGCGCGTGGGAAATGGCGGCCGACGGCAGCTACACGCAGCGGACTCCGCCCCCGAAGCGCGAAACCTGCACCTTCGAGTCGATGATCGCGTGGGCGCACGCGCGGGAGTTCGAGGGGACGCGGCTCCGGAATCGGCGGGCGGTAGGGTTGCTGGAGAGGTGGAAGCGGGACTGAGGTCCGCTCACGCCAACTCGGCCAGCGTCACCACCCTCCCCTTCCCCTCCCAGCGCGCCAGCGTCTCGGCTTCCGGCTCGAGTCCGAGCCCCCACGTCGCGTCCCGCACCGCCGTGACCGCGTAGCCGCGCGCGTGCAGCCCGTCGACGGCCTGGGTCATGCACACATCGCGCGCCACCCCGATCACGACAAACTCGAGCGCGCGGCCGAGCGCCTCGCCCAGCGAACGCACGAACGTCTCGCACGAAGGGTTGCCGTCGAAGACGTTGAAACGCGTCTTCTGCACAAAGACGGGACGGCGCTGCTTCACGGCCAGGCGCGCCACGAGGGCGGCCTCCTCATCCACCGCGTCGTGGGCCAGCACCAGCGGGTCGTCCGGGCGGATCTCCCCGATCACCTCCGCCCCCGCGCGTTCCTCCGGGTCCGGCGACCGCCCCATGCAGTGCGGCGGGTAGGTGTCGCGGGCCGGATCCGGATCGACCGCGTCGATTTCGGCGTCGTCGAGGCCGTGCCAGTCGCCCGTGTAGACGATCACCTCGCAGTTTGCGCGCATCCACGCCGTGCCGGCCACCAGCGCGGGGACCACCTGGATCGCGCCGGGGTCGGATTCGTCGAAGAGGTCGCGCACGTACAGGCGGCCGTCCGGGTTCATGAAGTCCTCCTGCACGTCGACGATCCAGCCGACATGGGCCGGCGGGTCGGCGGGTCCGCGCCGCGAAAGCTCGCTCATTCCACCAACTCCAGTCTCTCGTTCGGGCGATACCAGCGCCCCGCCTTCGCCTTCGCTTCACCTTCGACGAGCACGATGTCGGCCGTATAGTCGTAGGAACCGCCCATGAGCGTGGAGCCCACGCCGTAGAGATCCACCGGCACGTCCGCCTCCTCGAAGGCGCGGATCCTGGCCGCGTTGAACCCCCCCGAAACCACGATCCGCACATCTCCGAACCCCGCTCCGTCGAGCGCGTCCCTCACCTTGTGCACAAGACGCGAGTTCACGCCCCGCGGGTCGAAGTCCCCCATTTCGCCGTGCATCGAACGGTCCACCATCGTCCCCGCCGTATCGAGGCGCACGCCCCACAGCCGCTCCCCCAGCGCGCGGGCCACCGCCAGCGACGTCGTCACGCTGTCGTTGTCGAAGTCGACCAGCGAGACGATTCTCACGCCGCCCGAGAGGGAATCCGCGAGCGCCGCCGTCGCGGCTACCGTGTCGCCCCCGAAGGCCGCGATCAGGCCGTGCGGAACCGTACCGATCCCCGACGAGCCCCACCAGGAGGCCTGGGCGTCGGTCGACACACCGATCGCACCGGCCACGTGCGCCGCCCAGCCGTCCCCCGTCTGGACCCGCCAGTGGTCGTGGCGCGCCGGGAAGAACATGATCGGCTTGGGCCACGCGGCCTCGACCACGGCGCGGGTATTGGTGGCGATGCGGGTACGGCGCCCCAGCACGCCGGCGCAGAGGGTCTCCAGGTGCACGAAGGCCGGGTACGGCCCGGTGATGAGCATGACCGTCTCCCACGGGCCGGCGCGGTCCCCGTCGCGCAGGGAGCGTAC
This sequence comes from Gemmatimonadota bacterium, assembly GCA_009840215.1. Lineage (GTDB taxonomy): Bacteria > Gemmatimonadota > Gemmatimonadetes > Longimicrobiales > Gaopeijiaceae > Bin94. The sequence goes on from VXOC01000228.1 coordinate 9,917, forward strand.
CTCGAGGTCGGCGAAATCGTAGCCCTCGGTGAGACACAGCTTGAGCATGCCGATGGCCTCGTCGGTGCCCGCGACGACCGCGTCGCGCTTCTGGAAGGCCTGCATGGTGACCGACGGGCCGCGTCCCCGCGAGAGAAGCAGGTCGCGGGCGCGCACGAAGTATTTGTCGGAGTAGTAGCCGCCCCGCATCTTCTCGACGGGGAAGTCGAAGATGGCCGGGTCGAGGCGCTCGGCGTGGCGGATGGGGGCGGGCGGGTCGGCGGGAAGGGTGCGGCCTTCGCGTGGCATGGACCTGGTGCGGTAGTCGATGTTGAGCGGTGCGACGACGGCGGCGGTGGACTTCGTGAGGCTGTAGTCTAATATGAAATCGCCCGGCGCCGAACTTCTCCACGAGCCGCCCGGGCGCCGGGAGCGGCAAGGCGCCGACGCTTCTTGATCGCGGACGGTCTCTTCGTTCTCTTGCAGGAATGGCAGTCCTCCCCGTCACCTTTTTGCGTCGGCATCCCGGATGCGCCATGGACCAGTGACCCTTGACCCCTGACGGAACGGATCAGCCGACGGTAGCCGGCGGTCGCGGCGGGCCGATCGCCTTCATGGCCCGAAACAGCGTGGCGGCGAACGTTCTCATGGCGTTCCTGGTCCTCGCGGGCCTGGCGGCGGCGACGGACCTGGTGCAGGAAATTCTCCCCGACCTGTCCCTGGATCGCGTCCAGATCCTCGTCGTTTACCCCGGCGCCACCCCCGGCGAGATCGAGGAATCTGTCGTCGGGAAGATCGAGGAGCAGATCCGGGGCGTGGAGGGCCTGGACCGGTTGGAGGCAACCGCTTCCGAGGGCTTCGGCTCTGTCACCGCGCAGTTCAAGTCGGGCACGGACATCGATCGCGCGATCACCGAAGTCAAGGCCGAGGTGGACCGCATCCTCACCTTCCCCGAGGAGGCGGAACGACCCCGGGTGCGCGAGGTCACAAGCCGGCAAAACGTCATCCGCCTTCTGGTCCATGGCGACGTACCGGAGCGCGCCCTCAAGGAATTGGCATACGACATCGAGGAGGGAATCTCATCTCTCCCGGAGGTGTCGCTGGCCGAAGTCAGCGGAGCCCGGCCATACGAGGTTTCGATCGAGGTACCCGTCGGCAGGCTGCGTGCTCTGGGCCTTACGCTCGAAGATGTCGCCCTGGCGGTGCGGCAGGGATCGATGGAGCTGTCGGCCGGCAGGATCTCCACCGGCGATGAGGAAATCCTCGTCCGAACGCTGGGCAGGAACTACGACCAGGGCGATTTCGAGGACATCATCGTCCTGACCCGCCCGGATGGGACATCGGTCCGCCTGCGCGAGATCGCGACCGTGCACGACGGGTTCGCGGACACCGATCTCAGCGTGCGCTACAACGGCCAGCGCGCCGTCGGCATCGATGTCTACCGCGCCTCGAACGAGAAAGTCCTCGAAATAGCGGAGGCAGTCAGGGAGTATCTCGCAAGCGAAGTTCTGCCCGCCCTTCCACCGGGGGTCGGCGTCGAGATCTGGAAGGACGATTCGGTCGAGGTGTCGGGCAGGCTCGGCCTGATGATCGAGAACGCGCTGCTCGGGCTGGCGCTCGTGCTCGCGGCCCTTACGCTGTTTCTGGAGGTCCGGCTGGCACTCTGGGTGGCCGTGGGGCTGGGGGTCTCGTTCATCGGAACCTTCCTGTTCATGGGGCTCCTGGGCGTCTCGGTCAACATGTTCTCGCTGATGGCGCTCGTGCTCGCGCTGGGGATCGTCGTCGACGACGCGATTGTCGTTGGGGAGAGCGTCTCCTCGCAACGGGAGCGTGGAGTTCACGGGGTCGCCGCGGCGATCCGGGGGACCCGGCGGGTCAGTACACCGGTGATCTTTTCGGTGCTAACCACGGCGACGGCGTTCGCCGCGCTGCTGCCCGCACCCGGGCCGCAGGGCCAACTCGGCCGACCGATCCCGCTGGTGGTGATCACGGTCCTCCTGATTTCGCTTGTGGAGTCCCTTCTCATCCTGCCGAACCACCTGTCCCACCTGCCCCCTCCGGGCACCTCCGGCAAGCGCTGGCTGTCCCGGCGGCTCACCCGTGTCCGTGGACGGGTGGACGTGCTGCTGAAGCGGGTCGTGGATGGTCCATTGGACCGTGGGCTGCGCCTGGCGGTCGACCAGCCCGCCATCGTGCTCGCCTCCGCGGGCGGACTGCTCGTGCTCACCCTGGCGGCCGTCAACGCGGGCGTGGTCCCGAACCAGTTCCTGACCCCGATCGAGGGTGAAGTCGTTTCCGCCAACCTGGAGATGCCGGTCGGCACGCCGGGGGAGCAGACATCCGCGGTCGCGGCGCAACTGGAGGCTGCGGGGCATCGCGCCGTCGAACGGATCTCGCGTGAGCGCGGTGCGGATGCGGACCCCCTGGAGGTCGGCGTCGCCCGGACCGTCGGCCAGTCGGCGGAACTCTTCGACCCGTTGGGGGGCAACGCCGTGGAGGCGGCCCGGGGCCACCTGGGCGCCGTCCAGTTCAAGCTCATCGACTGGGAACGCCACGACATCGCCCCATCCACCTTCGTGCGGCTCTGGCGGGAAGAGGTCGGAGATCTCGCGGGCGTGAGATCGCTGTCAATTTCGTCGAACCTGATCACGCTCGGACTTCCGGTTCATTTCGAGCTCTCGCATCCGGACCCTGAAAGGCTCGCCGTGATCGCGGACGAGTTCGTCACCGAGCTGAACGGCATCGACGGCGTCTTCGATGTCCGAAGCAATCTCGATGAAGGGTTCCGGGAGTTGCAGCTGGAGTTGAAGCCGGCGGCCCGGACGCTGAATCTGACGGTCGGCCATTTCGCGTCCCAGGTCCGCTCCGCCTTCTTCGGAGTGGAGGCGCTAAGGGTGCAGCGCGGGCGCGAGGACTTGGGAGTCTACGTGCGCCTGCCCGAAGAGGAGCGCAATTCCGCGGCCGATGTGGAACGCTACCTGGTGCGCACACCCGGCGGCGAGGTCCCGCTGGGGCAGGTGGCTTCGGCGGGGTTCGCGCGGTCCGCGGCCACCATCCACCGGATGGACGGGCGCCGCGCCGTCACGGTCACCGCGGACGTGGATCCGGTGATCGCGACCGGCCAGCAGGTCAACCGGAGGCTTGAGGAGGGCATCCTGGAACGCCTGTCCGTCCAGGACGCCGGCTTCAACTACACCTTCGGCGGCCAGCGCAAGCAGCAGGAGCAGGCCATTGCCGATCTGAGCCGTTCGCTCTTCCTGGCACTCCTCGTCATGTACGCGCTGATGGCGATCCCCTTCGGCTCCTACACCCAGCCCCTGATCATCCTGGCCGCGGTCCCGCTGGGGGCGATCGGCGCGGTGGCCGGACACATGCTTCTGGGGCTGAGCCTGGGCATCTGGTCGATGTACGGACTGGTCGGCGTGAGCGGAGTGGTCGTCAACGACTCACTGATGATGATCAAGTTCGTCAACGACCTGAGGGCGTCCGGGATGCCGACCCGGGAGGCGATCATCACCGGGGCGAAGGACCGCTTCCGGGCCATCCTGCTGACGTCCGTGACGACGTTCATGGGGGTTGCGCCGCTGGTCTTCGAGACCAGCACACACGCTCAGCACCTCGTGCCGCTGGCCGCTTCGGTCGGGTTCGGGATACTCATCGCCACCGCACTTCTGATGCTGGTCGTGCCGGCTCTTCTGGCGGTGCAGTCCGCGGTCAGGTCGGGGAGGCGCAGGGCCGCCTGAGACGCATCCGGACCCCGCTCATTCCATCACAATGTAACGTATACTTTCCATAATGGAAAATATAGTATACATTGCCGCGCTGGACCGCTTCGGCGGCTTCTTCACCACTCCGCCGAATCCTCGTCGTACAGGGCTGTCGGCAGACGGTACGAGAACTTGGCAGCGTCAAAACTCGCGAAGTCCATCAACGAGACGAACCGGTCCAGCTTTCCCCTGGTCCCGATGCGGGGAAGCACTTTGCCAACGACCCTGCGGAGCCGGTGCTTGAACCGCATGGCCGGAACCACTTTTCGCCTCTGGCGCGGAAACATGAAAGTGTCCGCGAGTTCGTCACCGATCAGCTCACGCGACGCCTGGGTCACCACGCGCGCCATCTCCCTGCGCTCGGCGGGATTGTCGACTCCGATGATCACCGGGGCGCTGTTCACGAGGCTGTTGGCCATGATGATCGCGTCGTAGTCCGCGGGGGGTTCGCACAGAGAACCGATTTCGAACGCGTGGCACGCGGACGCTTCGTCGTCGAAGAGGATCTCCTCGGGGATGCCCATCAGCAGTCCCGTGTAACGCCACACGTGGATGTAGGCTTCCCGCTCCTCCGTGCTGAAATCGCCCCCCAGCGTTGCCACATGCCGCATGAGACGACCGGAAAACGCCGCGCCGGCCAGGAGAATGTGGGCGGCGCTGATCGGTTCCCCGTGCCGTTCATGGTCCCATTCGTCCGACTGGTTGATCAGGTACCTGGATTGCGCATGCACCAGACGAACGCGGAGCGTGAGCCTCCACCCGTCCCCTCCCGGCTCCATTCCACCCGGGAGGTACTGCTCGACCAGCTGCATTCCGTTCTGCTTGAGCCGGCGCACTCCCGCGGCAGCCACCCGTCCCCGGATCCGGAAGGACTTGCTGATCAGGGTCGAGAACCCCTCGACGATGCTCCCACCCACCAGCGCCGCCAGGACGATATCGGAGTTTCGCAGGAAGGCGCGCGAGGCCATTCGGGCGATCCCGGGGTCAAACCAGTCCGGTACGGCGTTGGCCTCGGCGACGAACTCACGAAGGGACTCGGGCAGGTCCGGTCCCACCCCGTCGGAGGACTCCAACGCTTGCGTCAGCATCGAGTGAACCTCTTGCGGAGCAAACGACAAGAGATCCTCGACCAGGTCATCAGCCAGCGGATCGCCGATCGTCGTGTTGCGGATGTAGGCTTCCGCCAACTCCTGATCGCGTTCGCGGGCGGCCTCGTATCCCGCGACGTAGGCACTGGGAACTTTCAAGGACTCTCCCGAACTGGCTCCAGGAGGGGGCTGGCCGGTCGCGGTCCAGAATCTGGCCCGGCCTCTCCGAGGGACGGCGTATACTGCAACGTTAAAACGATTTGCCAACTCGTGCCACAAACACCCGAACTCAAAAGTCGTACTTCACTCGCATCAGGGCCAGCCGACCCAGCTCCGGTGCCCCCACGAACTCCCGGTGGAGGTTGTTCAGCGCGTTGTACACCGTCAGCTCCAGCCGCGTGTTGGGCTGGAAGGGCAGCTGGTAGCCGGCCGTCAGGTCCAGCACCTGGTACGCGTCCACAGGCCCCGCGAAGACGCCCGACCGCATGTCGAAGCCGTCGGAGAAGCGCCAGCGCCCGTCGAGGTGGAAGCCGCGGGCGCGGTCCGTGAAGGCGACCGCCAGCGACCCCTTGTGGCTCGGCGCGTTAAGGGCGAGGTCGCGGCTGCCGGGACACTCGTCGTCCTCGTCGAAGTCGAAGCACTCCGTGCTCTGGAACGAGTAGCCCGCGGTCAGGCTCACGCGGTCGGTTGCAAGGATCTGTGCGGAGAAGTCGGCCCCCCAGTAGGTGGCGGACCCGAAGTTGCGGGAGGCAAGGAGGAGGTCGGGAGATTCGACCTGATCCGGCACCACGGTACCCACGGGCACGGACGCCAGCCCGGCCGTCATTTCCGCGACCTGCTCGGCCGTGACGACACCCGCCTGGATAAGGGCGGCCAGGCGGGTCGCCAGGAAGGCGCCGGTGGTGGCCGGATCCAGGAAGACGTTCGGGGTCTCGACCTGGAGGGCGCCGACGAAGTTCTCGACGTGGGCGCCGTACAGATCGGCGGCGAGGCGGATGCGGTCCCGATGGAGGCCCTTGTAGCCGGCCTCGATGGTGTTGAACACCGTGGGCACGAGTCGTGGCAGATCTTCGGGCCGCGGGATGGCCGGGAAGAGCTCACCGCCATCGGGACCCAGCGCTTCCGGGTTGAGAAGCCGAAGGACCGTTTCCAGAGCGGGGTCGCCCGGGCGGCTGCCGGGTTCGAGGAGGTACGCCCGCAACGCTTCCGGGACGAACGCGGCGACCAGCGCATCCCAGAACAGAGAGGCATTGGCGGGCAGTTGTCCGGGCATGAACGGGGAGCGCATGCAATACTCCCCGAACCCGTCCTCGCAACGGTGCGCAAAGGTCAGTCCGCTCGCCGGCACTCCGAACGCCCGCAACGTGTACGCGATCCCCGGCGCGATCGGCAGCTGCCCCGTCGGGATGTCCAGGAAGAGCGACGAAGTGCCTGGTGTGACGAAGGCCCGGTTGTAGGTGAGCCGCAGGTTTCGGCCATCCGAGGGGCGGAAGACGAGCGCGGCCCGCGGCGAGACGTTCATTCTGCCGAGTTGATTGTGGGTGTCGACCCGGAAGGCGGTGACCAGATCGACGCGTTCGGTCAGGCGCGATTCCGAGTGGATGTAGACCCCCGCCTCGACCACCAGGTCGTGGTCCTCGTTGCGCCCGTAGATCGTGCCCTCGGAACGGGGCTCGGTGCGTTGCCAGTCGACTCCGAAGGTGAACGTCTGCCGCTCACCGATGTCGCGGCCGTGCTGCAGCTGGGCCGCCATGGTCCGGGAGCGGTCCACAATGAGTTCGCCGCTGCGCAGCAGGTAGCTGTTGTCCCCCGAGTGGGTCTGGTTCAGGAAGAACTGCCCGAAGAGGCGGCCCTTGACCAGCCGCGCCTGCGCGTACCGGTACTGCCAGTCGTGCGTCTGGGAGGAGCCGATGGTCGTAAGGTTGATGCTGCTGAGCGAATTGTTGAGTCCGCCGGAGAGGATCAGTTCGCCGTCGTCGCCGAATCGGTGGTCGGCGCGCACGTCGGCGAAGTACCGTTCATTGAGGGGATTGCGTACTCCGATACGGGGGTGGCCGGGGTTCTGCCCGCGAGCCGCCACCTCGATGGGATCGGTGTATTCCCAGTCGTTGCCGCGAAGGTACTGGCCGGAGAGCTTCAGGCCGAATCGCTCCGAAACCCGGTGCGCGCTGCGCAGCAGGAACTGGAAGACGCTGCGCTCGCCCCCCGCCAGCGAAATCGTGCTCCCGGGCTTGTCGATCGGCGACCAGGTGATGATGTGCATGACCCCCTCGGCCGCGTTGGGGCCGTAGAGCGCCGCGCCCGGGCCGCGCGCCAGTTCGATCCGCTCGATATCCATGTCGGTGGTGGGGATCATGTTGATGGCGTTGATCCTGAGCGCCGGGATGCGCGCGTAGCGATTGTCGACGATGCTGAGAAGGCGTCCCGAAGCGACGTTGTTGAAGCCGCGCACGACGGCGTAGCTCTGGGTGATGCCGGTGGTCGCGAGGTCGACTCCGGGGAGGGTGCGGATATGATCGGCGGGCGTGCGCGCAACCATCCGCGAGATCTGCTCGCCGGAGAGGGTGGAGATCGAGGCCGGCGCGTCGAGCTCCTTCTCCTCACGGCGCGACACCGTGACGACGAGCTGGTTGAGGGCAAGTGCGCGGGAACGCAGCTGGATGGTGACCGGGGCGGTGGCCCCGGCCTCGACGGTTACGCCGTCGGTGCGTGAGGTCTCGTAGCCGATCCGGGTGACGACGATGGAGTGGGTGCCGGCCGGGACGGAGACGCGGAACTCGCCGGCCGCGTCGGTGACCGCCGTGGCGCCCTCCTGTCCCAGTACCCGGATGGCGGCGTCGGTTACGGGCGCAGCGGTTTCCAGATCGGTGACGGTTCCGGCGATGGTCGCCTGTTGGGCGTGGGCGGCGGAGGGAGAGAAGGGGGACAGAAGCGTGGTGAGAAAGAGTCCGGCAAACGCCTGCATTCTGGCCATGGGGGTGGTCCTTCCGGGTTCGGGGAAGCGGGCCATGTACTCTGCTCGAGCATAGAGTAGGGACCGGTCCATGCAGTCGCCAGCGATGGAACGGGACAATTGACTGGGCGAATCGGGTGCCCAGACCAGACTGGATGTAAACCAAAGATTACATTATGTAATGTGCAGTATACACTGAGTTCTCGCGTGGCTTCGCCGCCCGCTGCCTTGACTCGGGGCCCGGTCCGGGCGAGCATGACAGTCCCACGCGTCCGTCCGGGGCGCCGTTGGTTGACCGCAGGAGGAATGACGACATGAAGAAGCGCTTCGTTTCATGCGTTTCAAGCGCACTGGTGTTCTCCGGCCTGCTTTGGGCGACAGCTTGTGCGCCCGGTGGCGAGGAAGCGGAAGTTGCCGAGGAATCCCTCGCCGACCCCACCGCAATCGCGGACCCGGCTGCGGGCGGCGACCTCCCCAACCCGGCTGCCCAGGTTGTCACGGACTGGGTGGATCTTCCCGACGGGCGTGAATGGGGGTCCACGGCGGGCGTCGACATCGACCCGATCGACGGACACATCTGGGCCTACGACCGGTGCGGCGGCGTGGGGCTGGCGGGCGGCTGCGCGGAAACTCTGGTCGATCCGGTCTTCAAGTTTCACCGTGAGACCGGCGAGATTCTCGCCAGCTTCGGTGCCGGACTCTTCGTCCTTCCGCACGGGATCCACGTGGACGCGGACGGCAACGTCTGGATCACCGACTCGATGGGTACGGTGGACAAGGGCCACCAGGTCGTCAAGTTCAGCCCCGAGGGCGAGGTGCTGTTGACCCTGGGGCGGGCGGGAAGGCGGGGCATTGAACCCGGCTTCTTCAACGAGCCCTGCGACGTGGTCACGGCGCCGAACGGAGACATCTTCGTCTCGGACGGGCACAGCGGGCAGAACCCCAACCCGGCCGAGGGTTCGACCGGGCGGATCATCAAGTTCTCGCCGGAGGGCGAATACATCATGGAGTGGGGGACGATTGGTGACGGGCCCGGTCAGTTCCGGACGCCGCACGGGATAGCCTTCGATTCGCAGGGACGCCTCTTCGTCGCCGACCGGGGAAACCATCGCATCCAGATCTTCGACCAGGACGGCAACTATCTGGACTCGTACTACCAGTTCAGCCGTATCAGCGGTCTCTTCATCGACGGTGACGACAACCTGTACACGATCGATTCCGAGTCCAACCCGAACAATCATGAGGGCTGGATCACGGGCATTCGCATCGGTCATGCTTCGGAAGACCGGGTGACCGCGTTCATCCCGCCGCACGCCATCTCCGAAGAGCGGCCCTTCGGCTACGCCGGCGAAGGTGTGGCGGTGGATTGGGACGGCAACGTGTACGCGGCGGAAGGGCCGATCTCGCTTCGCGCCGCAGGGGGCGGGTTGACGAAGTACGTGCGCTCCCCCTGATTGCCCCGCATGGGACAGACGCTGCTCCAAAAGGTCTGGGACCTGCACACGGTCCGCACGCTGCCCTCCGGTCAGACGCAGCTCTTCATCGGGCTGCACATGATCCACGAGGTGACCTCGCCGCAGGCCTTCGACATGCTGCGGCGCCGCGGGGTCGGGGTGGCATTCCCGGGGCGCACCTTCGCCACGGTCGACCACATCGTGCCGACGCTCGATCAGAGGCGCCCCTTCGCCGACGATCTCGCCGAGCACATGATGGCCGCGCTGGAGCGCAACTGCGACGAGTTCGGGATCCGGATCGAGGGGCTGGACAGCGAACGCCAGGGGATCGTGCACGTGATCGGCCCCGAACTGGGCCTCACGCAGCCGGGCATGACCATAGCGTGCGGGGACAGCCACACATCCACGCACGGCGCCTTCGGGGCGGTCGCCTTCGGGATCGGGACCTCGCAGGTGCGCGATGTGCTGGCGTCGCAGTGCCTGGCGACCGCGCCGCTCAGGGTGCGCAGGATCTCGGTGTCGGGTGAACTCGGGCCGGGCGTCTACGCGAAGGACGTGATCCTCGAGATCATCGCGCGGCTGGGTGTGCGGGGCGGGGTGGGCTTCGCCTACGAGTACGGCGGCGAGGCGGTCGGGCGCATGACCATGGACGAGCGCATGACGATCTGCAACATGTCGATCGAGGGCGGCGCGAGGATCGGCTACGTGAATCCGGACGAGACCACATTTGCGTACCTGGAGGGGCGTCCCTTCGCGCCGGAGGGCGATGTCTTCGAGCGGGCGAAGCAATGGTGGCGGTCGATGGCCTCGGACCCCGACGCGGTCTACGACGACGTGGTGGAGATCGACGGGTCCGTGATCGAGCCGCGCGTCACGTGGGGGATCAATCCGGGCCAGTCGGTGGGTGTGTCGGAGACGGTGCCGGACCCGGCGTCAACCGGCTCGGCCGCCGATGCGAGTGCGATCGGCGAGGCCCTGGACTTCATGGGCCTGGACGCCGGAGCCCCGGTTGCGGGAACCCGGGTCGATGTGGCGTTCCTGGGATCGTGCACCAACGGGCGGCTCTCGGACCTGCGGGAGGCGGCGCGGATCGTGAGGGGGTCCCGGGTGGCGCGGCACGTGCGGGCGCTGGCGGTGCCCGGTTCGGTCAAGGTGCGCCGGGCGGCGGAGGCGGAGGGGCTGGACGAGGTCTTCCGTTCAGCCGGTTTCGAGTGGCGCGGCGCGGGGTGTTCGATGTGCCTGGCGATGAACCCGGACCGGCTCAACGGGCGCGAGGTATGCGCGTCGTCGTCGAACCGCAACTTCAAGGGTCGCCAGGGGAGCCCCACCGGGCGCACCCTGCTGATGAGCCCCGCCATGGTAGCCGCCGCCGCAGTCACCGGCGAGGTCACCGACGTGAGGACCATGCTGTGAGCGCGGTCAGGCCGATCGACCGCGTCGAGGGCACCGCGATCCCGTTGCGGGGCGACAACATCGACACTGACCGGATCATCCCGGCCCGCTTCCTGAAGGCGATCACCTTCAGCGGCCTCGGGGAACACGTCTTCGCGGACGACCGCCGGTCGATGCCGAGACATCCCTTCGCCGACCCGGCCTACACAGGCGCGGAAATCCTGCTCGTCAACGAGAACTTCGGTTCCGGCTCTTCGCGCGAGCACGCCCCCCAGGCACTCATGCGGTGGGGGATCGGGGCGTGCGTGGGCCAGTCCTTCTCCGAGATCTTCCTGGCGAACGCGACCACCATCGGCCTGCCCTGCCTCACGGCGGCGCGGGACGACATCGAATCGCTCATGAAGGAAGCCGAGGCGGAACCCGCGACGCCGATGGTCGTGAGCGTCCGCGACCTGTCGCTCATCGCGGCCGGCCGCACCGTGAGGCTCCACCTTGCGCCTGCAATCCGCGACGCCCTCCTGACCGGACAATGGGATGCCACGGGCCTGCTGCTCCACCGCTTCGAGAACGTGCGGCAGGTGGCGTCCCGGCTTCCGTATCTTACAGGTTTCTAGCGGCTCCCTCCCACCGCATCTCCCTCCCCTACCCCCCCTTCGGAGCAACTGATGTCCACAGACCGACTGTTCATCTTCGACACCACGCTTCGTGACGGCGAACAGGCCCCGGGTTTCTCGCTCCGCACCGAGCAGAAGCTTCGGCTTGCCCGCCAGCTCGAGGCGCTTGGCGTCGACATCATGGAAGTCGGGTTTCCCGTGGCCTCGGAGGACGACTCGCGCGCGGTCAAGCTGATCGCGCAGGAAGTGCGGGAGCCTGTAGTCGCCGCGCTAGGGCGCTGCGTCCCGGGTGACATCGATCTCGTCGGGGACCTTGTGCGGCACGCGGCCCGTCCGCGGATCCATACGTTCATCGCCACTTCCGACCTGCACCTCGAGCACAAGCTCCGGATGAGCCGCGAGGAGTGCCAGCGCGCGGTCGCCTCGTGCGTCGCCCAGGCGCGCGACTACACCGACGACGTCGAGTTCTCGGCCGAGGACGCAATCCGCAGCGACATGGACTTCCTGTGCCGGGTCGTGGATACGGCGATCGCGGCGGGGGCGACCACGATCAACCTTCCCGACACCGTCGGCTACTCGGTGCCGAGCGAGATCGCGGTGTTCTTCAGGACGGTGATGGCCCGGGTGAGCGATGCCGACGGCGTCGTCTTCAGCGCGCACTGTCACGACGATCTTGGGCTGGCGGCCGCCAACTCGCTGGCTGCGGTTCTGGCCGGCGTGCGGCAGCTGGAATGCACGATCAACGGGATCGGCGAGCGTGCGGGCAACGCATCACTCGAAGAGATCGTGATGGCGACGCGGGTCCGCCGCGATCTCCTGCCCTTCGATACGCGCATCGACACGACCGAACTCTTCCGCACAAGTCAATTGCTGACCGAACTGACCGGCGAGCCCGTGCAGGCGAACAAGGCCATCGTGGGCCGCAATGCCTTCGCGCACGAGGCGGGGATTCACCAGCATGGCATGCTCCGGGACCGCCGCACCTACGAGATCATGAGTCCGGAGGATGTCGGGGTGCAGTCGACACTGGTGCTGGGCAAGCACTCGGGTCGCCATGCGGTCGGCAAGCGGTGCGAGGAGCTGGGCTACGAATTGAGTCGATCCGAGCTCGATCGGGTCTACCGGGCAGTGATCGCAATGGCCGACCGCGGGAAGGCTGCGGCTGACCAGGACCTGGAAGAGATTCTGCAAAGGACCCGGCCGGACTAATGTCCTGTCACACGTGATATGTCGCAACACGGTGCGGCGGGTGCCGAGAAAGCGCCATCAAACCGTTGAGCCGGGGTGTCCCAATCGAGCCGAGGAGTCCCAATCGAGCAGCGGGCGTCCCAATCGAACCCCGGGCGTCCCAATCGAGCATGCGGCTGTCCCTTGATTTGCCGCGGCGGCGGCCGGGCGGTTTGACTCCGCGTCCGGGCCTCCCCGGCATCGCGGTTCCCCAACCGCCGGTTCCCGGATCCATGTGCCCCTTCCGACGGGAATCACCGGTGCGCGGTCCCATCCGAGCATCGGCGTCCCAAATGTCTACCACGGCCGACGCACGCGTCAAGCTCAAGCGCCCCGATCCCGACGTATGTTGTGTGACATGGCACCAGGCGCGGAAGGCCTCAGTGTATACTACACTTTCCATTATGGAAAGTAGTCATTACATCACGAAGGGCTGAGGCGACACGGTCCAGGCCGAATCGATCGCAGGTCGAACGCCGGGGAGATTTGCGGGATCGCCACGGTGCGCCGAGCATTGTGGGTTGTGGAACTCCATGTCGCCGCATAACTTGGAGCCATGCTGACGCGCCGATCGCTCCTGCGCTCCGGGTTCGCCGCGCTGGCCGCATCTCCCTGGGCGAAGCCGCTTGACGCTATCTCCCTGTCGGCCAACCGGAGCCGTCGCGAAGCCGTCACGCAAGACGATGAAATCCTGCTTGGCGTTTCCGCCGCCTTCTCGGGCCCGTCCCGCGGGCTGGGTACGGAGTTGTATCGCGGCGCAATGGCCTGGTTCAACTTCGTCAATGACAATGGGGGAGTGAACGGCCGCCGGATCGTCCTCAAGGTCTACGACGATGGTTATCAGCCCGATGCGTGCGTTGCGAACACCATCCGGCTCATGCAGGAGGACAAAGTCTTTTTGCTCTTCGGGTACGTCGGCACCCCGACCGTCACCCGGGTGCTGCCGCTGCTGAAAAAGTTTCGCGATCAGCAGGTCTACCTCTTCTTCCCCTTTACGGGAGCGGAGCCGCAGCGCGAGCCTCCCTACGGCGAGTTCGCCTTCAACCTGCGGGCCTCCTACCGTCAGGAAACGGCCGGACTGGTCGACAATTTCGTGAGAATCGGACGCCGGCGAGTGGCGGTCTTCTACCAGATCGACGCGTATGGGCGGAGCGGTTGGGCCGGGGTGCGAGAGGCGCTGGCACGCCACGGAGAGACGATCGTGGGAGAGGCAACCTACACGCGTGGCACCCCCTTCACCTCGACAATGAGAGACCAGGTGGAAATCCTGAAGGCCAGTTCGCCCGACGCCGTGATCTGTATCGGCGCCTATGCGGCGTGCGCTGCGTTCGCGCGCGACGCTATCGACGAGGGGTTGCACGTGCCGGTGGCCAACCTGTCGTTCGTGGGGAGCGAAAACCTGCAGCGGATCCTGCGCGAGAGACGCGGGGACCCCGATTCCTACACCCGGTTTCTGGTCAATTCACAGGTCGTGCCTGCCTTCGACGACTCTACCTTCCCGGCCATCCAGGAGTACCATCGGCTGATGTTTCAGTACGACCCCGAACTGCCAGACGATCTTGAGAAACTCACCCAGGGTGAATCGTATCAACCCCTCGCCCGTGGCTTTGTCAGTCTGGAAGGGTTTCTCAACGCAAAACTGATGACGGAAATCCTCCGGCGCCTGGGCAGGCGTCTGGACAAGACCCGGCTTGAGCAAGCGGTTTTCAGCGTGCGCAACTTCTCCATGGGAATCGACCAGCGCGTGTCCTTCGGACCCAGCCGCCGCCAGGGGATGCAGAGAGTCTACTACACGGTTGCCGACGGCAGCCACTTCGAGATGCTTTACGACTGGGAAGCCAGATTCGGCGCGGCATGAAGACGCGGCGCCGGCGGCTCCGGAGGGCCACAGAGTCAGCAGGAGAGGGATTTCAGATGGTGAAAAGAGCAGCGGCCATCGCAGCGTTATTCGTTCTCGCGCAAGCGGATTCGGCCATCGCGCAGGGAAGCCTGCGGGGAACGGTCACTGCGGCGGGCACGGGTAATGCCATCGCGGGGGCACAGGTCAGCCTGGCCGGCGTCGGGGCCTTCACCGGTCCCGGGGGCACCTACGAAGTCACGGGCATCCCCCAGGGAATACACGAAGTGGTGGTGATGCTGATCGGCTACGAGACCGAGCGGCGGCAGGTGACGATCGTGGACGGCCAGCCCACGACATTGAACGTGGCGCTCACCCAGACGACGCTTGAACTCGGTGGCCTGGTCGCCGTCGGGAGCCGCCGGGTGCAACCCCGGACGGTTACCAGGTCCCCCGTTCCGGTCGACGTAATCTCACCCCGCGAGATCATGCGCCAGGGCGACATCGACTTCGTGAACGCGATCCGCAACGTGGTGCCGTCGTTCAACGTGAACATCCAGCCGATCAGCGACGCGGCCACCTTCGTACGGCCCGCGAACCTGCGCGGCCTCGCACCCGACCACACCCTGGTGCTGGTCAACGGCAAGCGGCGCCACCGCGCGGCAGTCATCACCTGGTACGGCAACGGACTGGCCGACGGCTCCCAGGGTCCCGACATCGCGCTCATCCCCGGGCTGGCGCTCGAACAGGCCGAAGTGCTGCGCGACGGCGCATCCGCACAGTACGGCTCGGACGCGATCGCGGGCGTCATGAACTTCGTCCTGAAGAACGACCGCTCCGGCGGCTCGATCGAGTTCAAGTCGGGCGGATACCTGTTCGGAGAGACCAGTGAGCGGTTCCAGGGCGGCAGCGTCCCCGGCGACGGCGAGATGTACACCCTGTCGGGCAACGTCGGCCTGCCGCTCGGCGAGACCGGGTTCCTGAACCTGACCGGGGAGTACGGGAACACCTACCCCACCGACCGCAGCACACAGCGCAACGACGCGATCGCGCTGATCGATGCGGGCAACCGGCATGTCCGGGCGCCAGCGCAGGTCTGGGGCTCGCCACAGGTCCACGACGAGATCAAGCTGTGGGCCAACATGGGCTACGTGGTCGGCGACATGCAGTTCTATTCCCACGGCAACTACGTGCAAAAGCAGGTCGAGGGCGGCTTCTACTTCCGCAACCCGGGCACCCGCAGCGGCGTCTTCGGGACCAGGAACGCCGACGGCGAACGCATCCTCCTGGTGGGCGACATGCTCGACGCGGCGGACGGCGTGCCGGACGGGTCGGCGGGATGCCCCGAAGTGCGGGTCTCCGACGATGGCGTGGTGCTCGACCAGGAGGCTTTCAGCCACGTCATGCACGACCCGGACTGCTTCACCTTCCGGAAGCTCTTTCCCGGCGGGTTCACCCCGCAATTCGGCTCGAACCTCCTCGACGCCTCCGCGGTGGCGGGTCTGAAGGGTACCAGCGGCGACCTGAACTGGGACGCGAGCGCGAGCTGGGGCAAGTCCAACCTGGATTTCTACATGTACAACACGGTCAACGCTTCGCTGGGGCCGGACCAGCCGTGCGCCGGACCCGACAGGAAGCTGTCCTTCGTCGTGCCGGATCAGCCATGCACTCCCTGGTTCAACCCGGGGATCTACGACCAGCAGGAGACGAACTTCAACTTCGACCTTTCGTACGCCTACAGCGAGATGGTCAACATCGCGGGCGGTGCGGAGTACCGAAACGAGCGTTTCGAGATCGTCGAAGGGAGCGAGGAGTCGTGGACGGAGGGCCCGCTCGCCATCCAGGGGTTCACCCCGGGCTCGAACGGCTTCACCGGGTTCGGGCCGCTGACGGACGGAGAGTGGAACCGCAACAACTTCGCCAGCTATGTCGATGTCGAATTCAGCGATCCCGACGACACCTGGCTGGTGGACGTGGCCGGTCGCGTTGAACGGTTTTCCGACTTCGGGATGACCGCGAACGGGAAGTTCGCGGCCCGTGTCAGTGTTTCGGAGCAGCTGGGACTGCGAGCCAGCGCCAGCACGGGTTTCCGCGCGCCCACGCCGGGTCAGCAGAACGCCTTCAACATCTCGACGATCTACGATCCCGAAATCATGGACCTGACGAACAACGGGACCATTCCGTCCACGGATCCTCTTGCCGTGGAGTACAAGGCCAGGCCACTCGAGCCGGAGAAGTCCGTCAACCTGGCCGTGGGTGCGGTGTACGACAGGGGCTCGTTCAGCTTTTCGACCGATTTCTTCATGATCAACGCTTCGGACCGTCTCACGACCAGCAGGAACTTCGAACTCAGTCCCGAGGACATCACGCGACTGGTCGCGTCCGGTGTGATTCGGGAGGGTGGCGTCCTCAAGCGCTTTCGCTTCTTCATCAACGACTTCGCGACTCGCACCACCGGAATCGACCTGGTGGGCGCGTATGAAATCAGGCACGCGAGCGGTTCCGGCACGATCCTGAGCAGCGCCTGGAACTGGACCTCGACCTCGGTAACGGAATTCGACACGGCAACCCTCACCGCGCACCGCATCCGGATCCTCGAGGAGGGACTCCCCGCCGTACGCGGCAACCTGGTCGCCGATCACGCCTTCGCCGGCGGATCGCGCGTGCTGCTGCGCGGCAGCTACTGGGGCGGCTACTTCGACGGCGAGCAGCCGTACTACGACCCGGAAGATTCCCGCTATGGTCCGGCGGATCCCGGGTACGACCCGGACAATCCGGATCAACTGAAGACCATCGACTACCCGGCCCGCATTCTCCTCGATGTCGAGGCGTCCCGCACCTTCGCCGACCGCTGGACGGTCGCAATCGGTGCGCAGAACGCCCTCAACACCTACCCTGAGGAGTACCCGGGCGCGGCGGCGGGCGTCGGCAACCGCTTCGGCCAGTTCACGCCCTTCGGGT
>VXOC01000057.1 GCA_009840215.1 Gemmatimonadota bacterium
CCCCCCCCCCCCCCCCCCCCCCCGCCCCCGCCCCTTTCTCCCCCCCGGGGGGGGGGCGGGGCCCCCCCCCCCCCGCGTCCCCGGGTCGGGATCGTGCTCGGCACCGGACTGGGCGGATTGGCCGACGCGATCGAGGTGGAGGCTGCGCTGGCGTACGAGGACCTGCCCCACTTCCCGGTCTCCACGGTCGAGAGCCACCACGGCAAGCTGCTGCTCGGCGCGCTGGAAGGTATGCCGGTGGTGGCCATGCAGGGGCGTTTCCACCGCTACGAGGGGTACTCGCTGCGGCAGATCGCCTTCCCGATCCGGGTCATGAAGCTGCTCGGGGCGGAGACGCTCATCGTGTCGGCGGCGTGCGGCGGCATGAACCCGCTGTGGGGACCGGGCGACCTGGTCCTCCTGGACGACCACATCAATTTCATGGGGGACAGCCCTCTCACCGGACCCAATCTGGATGAGCTGGGGCCGCGCTTCCCGGACATGTCGGCTCCGTACGACGCCCGGCTGCAGGAACGGGCGGCCGCGGTGGCCATGGCGGCCGGGATCCCGCTCCGGCGAGGCGTGTATGTGGCCGTAGTGGGACCCCAGCTCGAGACGCGCGCGGAGTACCGGATGCTGCGGGCCATTGGCGCCGACGTGGTGGGGATGTCGACCGTGCCCGAGGTGATCGCGGCGCGGCACATGGGCATGCGCGTGCTGGCGGTTGCGGTCATTACGGATCAGTGTCTGCCCGACGCGCTCGAGGAGGCGGACGTGCCCACGATCATCGCGACGGCGCGGGCGGCCGAGCCGAAGCTGGCGCGGGTGGTGAGGGGGGTGCTTCGGGGGCTGGAAGACCGATCGTCGACGGCCCCCGCCGGCAACGAGGACTCCGCCGCGTCCCGCCCCGGTCCCAATCCCGCGTAGACCGCCGGCAACCGTGGACAGGATCCGCTACCCCTCCCTCCCCGCCTCACGGGTCGCGCTGGAGGAGTCCGTCCTGGAGACCTGGCGCGAGGAGGACACCTTCCGCCGCACCCTCGAGGCCACCCGCGACGGCGAGCAGTTCGTCTTCTACGAGGGTCCGCCCACCGCCAACGGCCGCCCCGGCCTGCACCACATCATCAGCCGGGCGATCAAGGACCTGGTGTGCCGCTACCAGACCATGCTCGGCAGGCACGTCACCCGCATCGCCGGCTGGGACACGCACGGCCTCCCGGTCGAGATCGAGGCGCAGAAACGGCTCGGCATCGAGGACAAGAAGGAGATCGAGGAGCGGGGCATCGCCTGGTTCAACGAGCGCTGCAAGGAGTCGGTCTTCACCTACAAGGACGAGTGGGAGCGCTTCTCGGAGCGGATCGGCTACTGGCTGGACTATTCGCGCCCGTATGTGACCTTCCACGCCGAGTACGTGGAGTCGGTCTGGTGGCTGCTGAAGCAGATGGCGGACCGGGGGCTCCTCTACCGCGGCCACAAGGTGGTGCCGTGGTGCCCGCGGGACCAGACGGTGCTGTCGTCGCACGAACTCTCGCTGGGGTACCGGGACGTGGAGGATCCGTCGCTCTGGGTGACGCTTGAAGTGCTGGACGGGTCGGGCCGGCACCTGCTCGTGTGGACCACCACGCCGTGGACGCTGGTGTCGAATGTGGCGCTGGCGGTGCATCCGGGAATCGAGTACGTGGAGGTGGAGCACGGGGGCAGGATTCTGATCGCTGCCCGGAGCCGGGCGGAGGCGCTCTTCGGCGAGGAGCGGATCGGGGGACGGGTGGCGGTGGAAGAGCTGGTGGGCGCGAAGTACCGCCGCCCCTTCGAGCTGATCCCCGCGTCAGCGGCACGCGGCCGCGCCTGGGAGATCATTCCGGGTGAATTCGTCTCGGACGAGGAGGGGTCGGGGATCGTGCACATGGCGCCCGCGTACGGCGCTGACGACTACCAGGCGGGGAAGGACCTTGGCCTGGCCGTGCTGGAACCGGTCCAAACCGACGGCACCTTCGCCGCGCAGCTGCCGCTGGTGGGCGGGATGTTCTTCAAGGACGCCGACGGGCCCCTCGTCAAGGACCTGGAGGCGCGCGGCCTGGTCTTCCGCGCGACACGCGAGGTCCACTCCTACCCCCACTGCTGGCGCTGCGACACCCCGCTCGTCTACATGGCGCGGCACAGCTGGTTCGCGCGCACCTCGTCGCTGCGGCAGGAGCTTCTCGACAACAACGAACAGGTGACCTGGCATCCGCCCGAGGTGGGGACCGGGCGGTTCGGCGAGTGGCTGAAGGGCAACGTGGACTGGGCGCTCTCGCGCGACCGGTACTGGGGCACGCCGCTTCCCGTCTGGATATCCGAGGACGACCCGGAGAACGTCGAGTGGATCGGAAGCTTCGCCGAACTGGCCGAGCGGGCCGGCGATCTGGGCGACGACTTCGACCCGCACCGCCCCTTCATCGACGAGGTGACCTGGCGCTGCCCGGAGACGGGCTCCGTGATGCGCCGCGCGCCAGAGGTGATCGACGTCTGGTTCGACTCCGGCGCCATGCCGTGGGCCCAGTGGCACTATCCGTTCGAGAACGTGGAAATGTACGAGCGCCACTTCCCCGCGGACTTCATCTGCGAGGCGGTGGACCAGACGCGCGGCTGGTTCTACTCGCTGCACGCCATTTCGACGATGCTCGGTCTGGGTCCCGTCTTCCGCAACGTGATCGTCAACGACCTGATTCTGGACGCCGCGGGGCGCAAGATGTCCAAGTCGCGGGGCAACGTGGTGGACCCGTGGGACGCGGTGGCCGATCACGGCGCCGACGGCGTGCGCTGGTACATGATCACGGTCAGCAACCCGTGGCTGCCCACCCGCTTCGATCCCGACGGTGTGAAGGAGAGCGCGGCGCGGTTTTTCGACACGCTGCAGAACATCTATCGGTTCTTTGCGCTGTATGCGAATGTGGAGGAGTGGGGGGCGGGGGGGGGGCGGCGGGCGGGCGGGGCCGGGGCGGGGCCGCCCGCGGCCGCCGGAGGGTTGGATGGCGCAGATGAGTCGGCGGCCGACGCGGA
>VXOC01000249.1 GCA_009840215.1 Gemmatimonadota bacterium
CAGCGGCTTATCTTTAAAAGAGACCACCCCCAGCCCGTTCACCATCGTGGTGTGCGAGTCCGTCCCCACCACCGTGTCCGGATACGACAGAAAGGTCCCGTCGTGCTCCCGCCGATGAATGACCGACGCCAGGTACTCCAGGTTGACCTGGTGCACGATCCCCGTCCCGGGCGGCACCACGCTGTAGTTCTCGAAGGCCTCCTGGGCCCAGCGGAGCAGGGCGTAGCGCTCGCGGTTGCGCTCGTATTCGCGCGCGACGTTCTTCTCGAAGGCGTAGCCGGTCCCGAAGAAGTCGACCTGCACGGAATGGTCGATGACCAGGTCGGCGGGCACGAGCGGGTTGATGCGCGCGGGGTCGCCCCCCATCGCGCGGATCCCGTCGCGCATGGAGGCGAGGTCCACGATCGCGGGCACGCCGGTAAAGTCCTGCAGCACGACCCGGGTGGGCATGAAGGGGAAGTCCGCCCCCGCGTTGGACGGACTCCACCTCGCGACCGCTTCGACATGTTCGGCCGAGACGTGGCCGTCGCCCGCATTGCGCAGCACGTTCTCGAGGAGGACGCGGATGGAGAAGGGAAGGCGGTCGAGGGAGGCCAGTCCCTCTTCCTCGAGACGGCCCAGGCGGTAGAAGGAGGTGGAGCCTTCGCTGAGATCGATGGTGGCGAGAGCGCCGAAGGGGTCGGTCGGACGGGGGGGCATCGGGGTGCGGCTCCAGCGGTGGTCGATGGTGGAGAACGGCGTCTTCCTAGGATAGCGGGGCCGGGCGCGGGCGGACAGGCAGCCCCTTCACGACCGCCGCCAACCTGCCTAGAATGGTTGTCCCGACTCCAGGAGGCCCCGGGTCCTTGCACGCGAGCCAGGAGAGTGGGAGGGCGCCGGGCTGGCAAAGGTGCCTTCACGGGGCGCCCAGGCCGAGGTGGCGGAACCGGTAGACGCGAAGGTCTCAAAAACCTTTGCCCTTGCGGGCGTGAGGGTTCGAGTCCCTCCCTCGGCATTTGCGGGCCGGCGGCACTTGCGGGCCAGCCTTTCTGGATGGGCGCCGGTCCAGCTATCTTCCAGCCGGGGTTTGCGGGCCGGTTGTCACCGGTGCCGCCGCCGGCCACTCGCCACGATTTCAAAAGTGTGGAGGACAGTCAGAATGAACATGAAGAAGCTCGGGGCCGCTGGTCTGCTGGTCGCGGGAGCCCTGCTGGTGATCGCATTTCGGGGTTCCGAAGCGGATGTCGGTACCGACCCCGAACTCCACGTCTACAAGTCGCCCACCTGCGGTTGCTGCAGCCTGTGGGTGGACCACATGATCGAGGCCGGGTTCAAGGTGAGTGTGGAGGATGTGACCAATGAGGTGCTGAGGGAAGTGAAGATGCGCCACGGAATCCCCCTCGAGCTGTCGTCCTGCCACACCACAGTGGCCGGCGACTATGCGATCGAGGGTCACGTGCCCGCCAGCGTGGTCAAGCGCTTCCTGGAAGAGGCCCCCGAGGTCAGGGGCATCGCCGTGCCGGGCATGCCGACCGGCTCACCCGGGATGGAGGGGCCCAACCCGCGGCCGTACGCGGTCATCGCATTTGACGGCAAGGGCAACCGGACGGTCTACGAAGAGGTCGATCCGCGAAGGTAGCGGGAGCAGGACGGACATCCAGCAGTCCGAGGCCCTTCTCCGGCGCCCGCTTTCTCTAGTAGAATAAGGGTTGGACTTCACTTCCCAGCCCCCTCACCCGGCACTCCGCCGGCCCCGGAGACCCAATGTCCGACCACGATACCAGGAATACCCTCAGCATCACCGACAACCGCACCGGACGGCAGTACGAAGTCGACGTCCTGGACGGCGACGTCATCCGCGCCATGGATCTGCGCCAGATCAGGGTCAATGACGGCGACTTCGGAATGATGTCCTACGACCCCGGCTTCACCAACACGGCCTTCACCACCAGCCGGATCACCGACGTCAAGGGCGGCAAGGGGATTCTGGAGTACCGCGGATACCCGATCGAGCAGCTGGCGGAGCAGTCGACCTTCCTCGAGGTGTGCTACCTGATCCTGAACGGCGAACTCCCCACGCAGGCGGAACTTGACGAGTTCGTGCACCAGGTCACCTACCACACCTACGTCCACGAGAACGTCACGACCATCCTGCAGGGCTTCCGCTACAACGCCCACTCCATGGGGATGATGATCTCGACGGTGGCTGCGCTGTCCACCTTCTACCCCGAAGCCAAGCAGATCGACGACCCCGCCATCCGGCACGCCCAGATCGTGCGCCTCCTGGCCAAGATGCCCACGCTGGCCGCGTACACGTACCGGCACCACAAGGGACTGCCGTATGTGTACCCGGAGAACGGGCTCTCGTACACGGCGAACTTCCTGAACATGCTCTTCCGGATCGGCGGCAGCGAATACCAGCCGCCTGCGGCACTCGTGCGCGCGCTGGACATCCTCTTCATCCTGCACGCGGACCACGAGCAGAACTGTTCCACGACGGCCATGCGGGTGATCGGGAGCTCCCGTCCGGACCCTTACTGCGCCATGGCCGGGGCGATGGCCGCGCTCTACGGGCCGCTGCACGGGGGTGCCAACGAGGCCGTGCTCAGGATGCTCGTCGAGATCGGCACCACGGACAACATTCCGGCCTTCATGGAGAGTGTCCGTCGTGGCGAACGGCGGCTCATGGGGTTTGGCCACCGGGTCTACAAGGCGTACGACCCCAGGGCGACGATCATCAAGAAGGCGGCCGACGAGGTGTTCGAGGTGACGGGACGCAACCCGCTCCTCGACATCGCCCTCGAACTGGAGAAGATCGCGCTGCAGGAAGAGTACTTCGTGAAGCGCAACCTGTACCCGAACGTCGACTTCTACTCGGGGCTGATCTACCAGGCGCTGGGCTTCCCGGTCGAGCTCTTCCCCGTGCTCTTCGCGATCCCGCGCACGGTCGGGTGGCTCGCGCAGTGGGAGGAGATGGTGG
>VXOC01000347.1 GCA_009840215.1 Gemmatimonadota bacterium
GCGCCGGGGCGGGGGTTCGAGACGGGGTGGCGGTTTTATGGGGATCCGCTCACCGCGCCCGCCATTCCTCCAGGATCCGCTGGTCCCGCTCCAGGTTGAGTTCAAAGGCATTCCGCCGCTCCTCGGGCAGCGACCGGAACCACTCCAGCGTGTCGAGCGCCGTCACCGCCAGCGGCCTGAACTTCAGCCCCGCGGCCACCCCCCTGTGCGACCTGACCCGCGAGATGCCGCGGATGGGACCGTCGCTCGGAGGATACCAGAGCTGGAAGCGCGCCTCCCGGTCCATCAGGAACTGCTCGTCGACCCAGGTGAAGGAGAGCGGCGTGCTCGTGATGGCGCGCACCCCGTAGAGGAACTCGGCCATCGAGGTCTCGTCCAGGGCGGGCCCGGCCGCGTTGTAGGTGCCGCCGGTGCCGCGTTCGATGAGGTGGACCATGAACTCGGCCAGGTCGCGCACATCGATGTACTGGACCGGGGTGGCCTGGCTGCCCGGCGCGATGATGTCGCCGCCGCGGTCGATGCGCACCGGCCAGTACGTGTAGCGGTCGGTGGGATCGCCCGGCCCGGCCACCACATGGAGCCGCACCACGGTCCCCCGCTCTCCGTAGGTGTCGGTGACCGCGTTCTCGCACAGCACCTTGAGGGGCCCGTAGTAGCGGTTGGTGTCCTCGCTGGTGGGGTCCTCGATGGGGAGGAGTTCGGCGTCCTCGGTGAGCTCGTCCTGGTCGAAGCTGTACACCGAACCGGTCGAGGTGAAGACGTACCGGCCGACCACGTCGCGAAGCAGTTCGGCCGAGTCGCGCACGTGCCGCGGCACGTAGCCGCTGTTGTCGATGACCGCGTCCCAGCTGTGGCCGCGAAGCGCGTCGAGCTGGCCGTCACGGTCGCCGATCAGCGTCTCCACGCCGGGGAAGAGGCCGGGGTTGGTGCGTCCCCGGTTGAAGAGGGTGACTTCGTGCCCGCGGTACATGGCGTAGCGCACCATGTGGGGGCCGATGAATCCGGTGCCGCCGAGGATGAGGAGGCGGAGGGGGGAAGAGGTGGAGTGGGTCATTGGATCAGACCTCCCAGCCTCGGCGGTACTCTCGTGTCAGGTACCGGTTTGCGTCCTCGACATTGGTGATTCGCATGGCGTCCGCGTCATAGTGGATCTTCTGCCCCTGGCCGGCGCGGAGCGCCACCACGCCCAGCAGCATCACCTCCGTCAGGCGCGACGCGTAGGAGAAGGGGCTCGCCGCCTCGCCACCGTCCTTGCAGGCGTTCACCCAGTTCATCTGGTGGGTGTCCTCGATGCGGGGGTAGCTCTGCGGCACCGCTTCGGCCTCGGCGGCCAGCGACTCGGGGAAGAGCCTGGGATTGCGGCCATAGGTGCCGTGCATGAGGATGCCGCGCTCGCCCACGAACATGACGCCGCCGCCGCGGTTCAGGCGCACGTCGTCGGGCAGGGTTTTGGGGCGGGGGGGCATGAAGCCGCCGTCGTACCAGTGCATGTCGACGGGGGGCATGCCGTCGCGGGCGGGAAACTCGAAGTGCGCCCGCATGGCCTGGGGGTAGGATGCGGGGTCCTCGGAGGGGCCGCCCCACGGTGTGGACGTGGCCTCGATGGTCGTGGGGTAGGTGAGCCCGAGGGCCCAGTAGGGGTGGTCCACGAG
Organism: Gemmatimonadota bacterium; assembly: GCA_009840215.1. Lineage (GTDB taxonomy): Bacteria > Gemmatimonadota > Gemmatimonadetes > Longimicrobiales > Gaopeijiaceae > Bin94. The sequence continues at coordinate 1,653 of VXOC01000347.1, forward strand.
GTGCGCGCCCATGTCTCCGAGCGCGCTGACCCCGAAGTCGACCCAGCCGCGCCAGTTGAAGGGGTGGTAGACGGGGTGGTAGGGGATCTCCTTCGTGGTGGGGCCCAGGTAGAGGTCCCAGTCCATCCCCTGCGGCAGCGGGTAGCCCGCCTCCATGATGTCGGCCGTCAGCGAAAGGATCGTCCCGCGGTTCCACTGCTGGTACCAGCCCGGCCTGAGTCCCTCCTCCCAGCGGGCGGGACGCTGGAAACCCTGCGGCCAGATGGGCCGGTTGGTCCAGATGTGGACCTCGGTCACATCGCCCAGAATGCCAGCCGCCACCCATTCGTTGATCAGCCGCGCCCCGTCCTCGGAGTGGCCCTGGTTGCCCATCTGGGTGACCACGCCCGTGCGCTCTGCGATCTCTGCCAGCGCGCGCGCCTCGTGCACGGTGTAGGTGAGCGGCTTCTCGACGTAGACGTGCTTGCCGGCCTCCATCGCGGCCTTGGCGATCGACGCGTGGAGGTGGTCGGGGGTCGCGATCAGGACCGCGTCCAGGTCCGCCTCGCGGTCGAGAAGTTCGCGAAAGTCGGTGTACTGGCGCGCCTGCAGGAACTGTTCGCGCCAGCGGTGGCCCTTTTCGCGCGGGTTGCCGTCGCCGTCGTTCAGCCGTTCCTGGACCCGGCGGTGCACCACCCCGAAGTCCACGTCGCAGATGGCGGCGATGTGCTCGGTCCCGAGTTCCTGCGCGTTCTCGGTCCCCTGCCCGCCGACCCCGATGATCGCGAGGTTGAGCATGTCGGACGGCGCCTGGTACCCCGGTCCCCCCAGCACATGGCGCGGCACGATCATCGCCCCCATTGCCAGCTTGGAACTGCGGTCCACGAAATCCCTGCGGTCTAGCTTGTCGGACACGGTCGGATTCTCCACGTTGGTGGCCCGGATGCGCGGCGGCGCGCGCCAGCGCTCTCCCCGGCCCTGATCAAACGAGGTAACACGATGACCCGCGACTCCTTCGGACGGCAAGCCCGGCGCATTCTGAGCACCCTGGTCCTGCTCGCCCTCTCCCCGGCCCTCCTCTCCGCAACCTGGTCCGTGATTGCGGTCGACACGCGCACCGGCCAGGTGATCATCGCGTCGGCCACCTGCGTGGCACAGGGGCGCTTCGCGGGGTTTCCCGCCCAGGGTCTGATGGACATTCAGGCCATCGTGGTGCCGGGCGTGGCGGTGGCTGCGGCACAGGCGGCGGTTGACAACACGCGCGAAAATCAGCGGCTCATCTACCGGGAGTTGAAGGCGGGGACGCCCCCGGACGA
>VXOC01000313.1 GCA_009840215.1 Gemmatimonadota bacterium
ACCAGCACCCGCACATCGCTCAGTCCGCTCGGTCTGGTGGGAGGTGATTTGTGATAATCGTGGGGGCCGTAGCCGCCATGGTGGCCGCGTGCGGCGGGGTGGCGGGGACGAATGCGGTCGCCGAACCCGCCGCGGCCGCACAGGAGGTGGGTCCGCGGCCCGACTCCGGGCTCGCGTGGGTCATCTTCGGAAGCGATACGGTCCTGGCGGAGGTGGCGAGCCTTCCCGAAGAGCGCGCCCAGGGGCTCATGAACCGCGACTCGGTTCCCGACGGAACCGGCATGCTCTTCGTCTTCCCGACTGTCGAGGAACGGTCGTTCTGGATGAAGGACACCCGTGTCTCACTCGATGTCGCCTTCTTCGACGAGGCCTACCGGGTCATCGGCATCATACAGCTGGAAGCGCTCGACGAAACGGTTGTCGACTCAGGGACGCCCACCGCGTTCGCCCTGGAGGTTCGGAAAGGGTGGTTTGGCGACCGGGGGATCGAGGCCGGGGCGATGGCCAAGGTGGTTTTCGGGCCCGGCATGACCGTGCGTTGAGAACGGGCCCGGTCACCGTGGTCCACTCATCCGATCGGGATCACAAGGCCGGCCCGCAGGCTCAGGGCTCGACTCCTGACCGAGTCCTCCGATCCCTCGGCGTCGTCCAGGTTTGCAAGGCCGAAGGTGTACAGTGCGCTCAAGGAGAGATCCACGTTGTCCAGGAGTCCGACCTGGATCTCTCCCCCTCCGGCCACGCCATAGTCGAAGGTTGACCTGCCCTCGTCCCCGCAGTCCTCTCGATCCTCTCGGGTCTCGCCCCCCAAAGTGAACTTCAGGTAGGATTGGCATGATGCCTCGAACGCCATGAAGGGGCCCGCAAGAATGTGCAGTCTCGGGCCATCGTCCGCGCCCAGCGCCCTTGCCCTTCCCAGGACCGCCAGTTCGAGATAGTCGATTTGCAGCGCAGCCTCGAACTCGTCGTCGGAGCCGTCCAGACCGGACTCCGGAATGTTTATGGAAGCCCCTTTCTGCGCATAGCTTCCACCCAACTGAAGGTCCAGCCGGTCCCCCAGCGAAATGTTTGCGGCGAGACCGGCCGTCAGTCGTCTGACGGTTCCCCATTCGCCGAATTCGGGATCCATCGTACTGATGTCGAGGGTCGCCAGGTTGACACCGCCGAGGAAGGTGAGGGTGTTTTGCGCGGCTGCGGGTGTGGCCGGCAGGAGCAGGGAGATGATGACAAGAAGGAAAGTCGGCAGACGTTTCATTGGGATGACCCTTTGGTGACGGGAGCAGGGATGAATACCCGCATCTGTACACGCCAGGCGTCCGAAACGTTTCATCCGGACGAAGCCGCCGCCGCCCGCCGGAATGCCCCGCCTCACGCGGTGGACCAGCTCCGGGAGGCCGCGGACCAGCCCACGCGTGGCGGTGTCTTCCACGGATTTCTACCCCACCGAAATAATGACCCCGGTGTGCAGGCTGGTGCCTCGATTCTTCATCGTGACCCTTTCGGACGCGGCGTCGATGTCCTGGATGCCCCGCGAATGAAAGCCGCTGAGCAGGAGCCCGAACCTGTCGGAGACCCACATCTCCATCCAGGCGCCGGCGGCCAACCCGAAGTCCAGCGACGAGGTGCTGCCCGCCGGGCAGGGCACCTGGCTATTGACGGTCTCGCCACCGAGAACCGCCTCCACATGCTGCTGGCAGGATGTTTCCGTCGCCACGGCGGGGCCCAACAACAAGTGGAACTTCACACCGCTGCCCGAATCGAGCAGCTGCACCTTCCCCATCACCCGCGTCTCCAGGTAGGCGAGCTTCAGCGTGCTGCTGGACACGGGCCGGGGGTTGTATCGCTCGGTGTATCCTTTTCCGGTGTAGCTGGCGTCCAATTGAAGGCCCAGCTTCGCCCACACCGGAATCGAAGCCGCGAGGCCGATCGACTGGCGTGTGACGGACAGGGTGTTGAACACATCGCCATCTCTGTTGACGCCCACGGACGCGCGATTCGCGCCGACGGTCAATGCGAGAGTCGCCTGTGCGGCGGCGCGTGTGGCCGGCAGAAGGAAGGGTGCGGTTGCCAGGAGTGCAATTGCAATGCGTTTCATCGGACGGCTTTTCCTGTCAGCAGGAACGGGGCGCGGGGAGAACAGGTATTTCTACCCTACGAATCTCTCCGGGTTTCAGGCCAGCCCCTTGTCAAATGCCGCGAACAGCGCTTCCACGTCCGCCGAATCGTTGTACACATAGGGCGACACCCGCACGCTGCTGCCCCTGAAGGACACCCCGACGCGGTGCCAATCCAGGCTTTGCTTCAGGCGGTCCGCGTCCGTCCCCGGCGGCAGCCCGAGACCGAAGAGGTGCGGAGAACGCCAGCGATCGTCCTCCACCCGCAGTCCCAGCTCGCGCAAGCGGGGGAAGGCGTCCGCCATGAGGGCCCGGCAATACGCGGATACCCTCTCCGGCCGCCACTCGAGCACCAGGTCCAGCGACGCCGACAGGGCCGGGATCAGCGCGAAGTTGCTGCGCTGCCCCACATCGAAGCGCAACGCCCCGGGCTGGTATTCGTCCACGTAGTCGACCAGCCCCGCGAAGTTCTCCGAGTCGCGTCTCCCGATCCACGTCTCCTCGAGGGGGATGCCGTCCAGATAGCGGTCGCCGAACCACGCCAGCGACAGTGAATACGGACCCAGCAGCCACTTGTACCCTGCGACGATCAGGGCATCGGGCGCCAGCGCCTGCACATCCACCGGAACGGCGCCCACCGTCTGCGTCCCGTCCAGGATCATCGCCGCGCCGACTTCCCGGGTCCGGGCGCGCACGGCCTCCAGATCGAACCGCGTCCCGTCCGTCCAGTGAACGGTGCCCATGGCCACCGCCACCGTTCCGCCGTCGATCCGGTCGACGATGCGGTCCGTCCACCCCGCCCCCCTGACCCCGTC
>VXOC01000175.1 GCA_009840215.1 Gemmatimonadota bacterium
TCTCCGTCTCGTGGGATCGGAGATGTGTATAATCGACCCCTCCCAAAGCGCGGCCACCTTCCCATACGCCTCCGCCGCCAACATGTCGTTGCCCAGCGCCGCCTGCGCCCGCGCCAGCCCCAGCAGCGACCGCGGCCGACCCGCCATGCGCAGCAGCGAAGTCTCGAACATCTCGACCGCTTCCTCCGCCTTGCCCAACTCCAGCAGGATCTCGCCGTACAGCTCGTGCACCGGCTTGACCGGGTTCGCCGAACCGCGGGGCGGCGACATGGCCTCGACGGTCGCGACCGCGTCGTCCATCATCTCGATGGCTTTGTCGGCGTGGCCCATCGCGACATGGTGCAGCGCGCCCACCTGCATGTGCATCACGTGGGTGTAACCCTCGCCCTCGGACTCCTCGGCCAGCGCCTTCCCGGCGGCCGCGAGTGCCTCCATGTCATCCGTGCGCGCGGCGCTCAGACCGATCGCGAGCAGCTCGCTGGTGCGCATGTCCTCGTCGACGGGCCGCACCTCCCATTCCTCGGTCTCGACGATGTAGCGTGACTTGAGGAGCGGCAGAGAGCGCCGCGCCCGGTCGCTGCCGGCCTCGCCCCGCGCTCCGCCCGCCTCGAAGCCGTCGTGCTCGACCATCGCGGCCAGCCTCTCGATCCACAGCCGCGCCTTCGCGTAGTCGCCCCGCTGCAGGTCACCGTACTGGCCCCAGTCCAGGGAGTGGATGGCGTCGCCGAGGGGGTCGCCGGGCTCCCACAGCTCGCGCGCCACGTCGTAGGCGGACTGGTTGTGCCCCGAGACCAGGTCCCACATGCCGTGCTGGATGAAGATGTGGGTGGGCATGTGGCGGGCGTGCGACACCGCCGGGGCGATGTCGGCGAAGGCGTAGGCCGCGTCGAGCGCGAGCGGCGCCATGATCGGGTGGTCGAAGGCGTGGATGGTGTAGTGGGCGGCGCCGGGGTGGACGGGGTTCGCGTTCAGGATCTTGAGCGCGATGGTGCCCGCGCGGACGTTCCAGCGGTCGGTCAGGTCGCGGGTCGCGCGGGTGGCGCTGAGGAGGCTGAGCGCGTAGAAGGCGGCGATTTCGTGGTCGTCCGGGTAGGCCTCGTGCAGGTCGGCCATCGCTTCCATGTAGCCGACCGCACGGTCCCGGTGCTCGCCCTCGCCCCAGAGGATCTCGACGGCGCGCAGGAAGCCCTTTTCGCGCTCGGTCGGCGCCTTGGCGATTCGCTCCTCCGGCGTCTTGCCGAGACGCTCGAGTGCCTCGCGGGGTTCGTCGGGGTCCATCCTGGTCACGAGGGGATGATTGTACGCCAGCGACTCGCCCCAGTAGGCCATCGCGAAGTCGGGGTCGATGGCCTGGGCCGCGTGGAACTGCTCGCGCGCCTGCTTCCAGCCGAAGCTATGCAGGATCGCGACGCCGCGCAGGAAGTGCTCCTGGGCCGCCCCGGTCGCCGAGGTCGGGAAGGTGATGACGCCCACGTCGTCGAACTGGGCGTGGGCCGCGGGCGGCGTGGCCATGGAAGCCAGGATGAGGGCGGCGGCGGTGGCCGCGCTCCACAGGGTCGCGCTCGGTCTCTGCATTTCAGTTCTCCTCCCCCGACGGGGAATTCGTCCAGCGTTCGGGGTTCAGTCCCCCAAACCCTTCAGGCCCAGAACGATTCGGGCCGTTTCCGTTCCAATTCTACGCCTCGGCCAGCGCCTCGGCCATGTTTTGCAGCGCCAGTTCCACGATCCTGCGCGATGAGGCCAGGTTCATCCGCATGTGCCCGGCCCCGCCGGTGCCGTATCGCGGCCCGGGATTCAGGAAGACGCCCGCGCGCTCCGCGAACCACCGCTGCACGATCACCTCGGGTGTCACCGGATTGACCGCCCCGGCGCTCTCCTGCGCGGCGGTCTCCGGGGCCCCGATCCGCTCCGCGAACTCCGACACGTCGAGCCAGGCGAGGTAGGTGCCCTGCGCCTTCGTGTAGCGGATGCCCGGCAGGTTGTCCCGGATGTACGACTCGGCGAAGTCGTGGTTGGCGTCGATGTAGGGGATCAGCTCGTCCAGCCACGGCTCGCCCTCGTTGAGCGCGGCCCGCATCGCGACCATCCCGAGCGTGCTCAGGTCGGCGCGGGTGTTTGCCTTGATGCGCGCCAGCAGATCCGGGTTGGTGCTGTAGTACCACGCGACCTTCATCGCCGCGAGACTGAACGACTTGCTGCCGGACATGAAGGTCAGGCTGTTGTCGACGATCTCGGGGTCGAGGGTGGCGAAGGGCGTGTAGCTGTGGCCGCGGCTCACGAAGTCGCAGTGGATCTCGTCGGCGAGCACGACCACGCGGTGCTTGAGGCAGATCTCGCCGAGGCGGGTGAGGACCTCGGGGGACCAGTGGTTGCCGGTCGGGTTCTGCGGGTTGCAGAGGATGAAGGAGTTGCACCGCTGCGCGCGCCGTTCGAAATCGTCGAAGTCGACCGAATAGCGGCCGTCGGCGTCGACAACCATCTCGCAGTCGTCGGGGACGGTGCGCGCGAAGCGGAGGTCGCCGTAGAAGCCGTCGTAGGTGGGCGTCATCATGAGGACGCGCGTGCCGGGGGGGGAGAAAGTCTGCAGCGCGGCGATGATCCCGGGGTGGACGCCGGTGGTGAAGACGAGGGTCGACGGGTCGATCTCGACGCCGTAGCGGCGGTGGTTCCAGGCGGCGACTGCTTCCACGTAGGAGTCGGGGCGGTGCATGTAGCCCCAGTTCTCGTGGGCGCAGCGTTCGGCGAGGGCGTTGGTGACGCAGGGGGCGGCGCGGAAATCCATGTCGGCGACGCCCATCGCGGCTACGATGCCGGGGCCGTACCGGTTGATCGCGCGGTCCCAGCGGACGGAGTCGGTGCCGCGGCGGTCGTAGACTTCGTCGAAGTCGGTGGGGGTGGGGTGGGGGGTGGAATGC
>VXOC01000346.1 GCA_009840215.1 Gemmatimonadota bacterium
CCCCCACCCTCCCCTTCCTCGCGATCGCGGCGATCGCCCTCGCCCTGCCCGCGACCTCCTTCGCACAGCAGCCCAGTGGACTCCTCGACATGGACACGTACATGGAGATGGAGTCCGTCGGCAGCCCCAGGATCTCCCCGGACGGAAACCACATCCTCTTCACGCGCGGCAGCGTGGACAAGATGAACGACCGGAACCGGAGCAACCTGATGATCATCGATCTCGCCACCCGGCGGATCCGCGAACTCGAGACCGGGAGCTTCGAGGTGTCGTCGCCGATCTGGTCGCCCGATGGCACGAAGATCGCCTTCCTCTCCGACAAGAGCGGGACGAACCAGATCCACATGATGTGGCTCGACACGCGCGAGACCGTGCAGCTCACCAACCTCGACCGGTCGCCGGGCGGGATCCGGTGGTCGCCCGACGGGAAGCACATCTCGTTCACGATGTTCCTCCCCGAGAGCGGGTCCCCCCTGCCGATCAAGATGCCGTCCTTCCCGCGGGGCGCGAACCTGGCCAAGCCGGCCGTGGTCGAGGACCGGATCGCCTGGCAGCGCGACGGTCGGGGACTCACGCCGAAGGGCAACACCCAGATCTTCATCGTCGACGCCGAGTTGGGCGGCACCCCGCGGCAGATCACCTCCGGCGACAACTCGCACGGCAACCCGCGCTGGTCCCCCGACGGCACGAAGCTGTACTTCAGCGGCGACCTCACGCCTGAGGAGGGCTACGAGCGCGGCAACTCCGAGGTCCACGCCATCGACCTGGCCACCCTGGAGATCACCACGCTCACCGACCGGCTCGGTCCCGACGGCAGCCCCAACCCGTCCCCCGACGGCGCCATGATCGCCTACACCGGCTACGACCAGAACGACAACTACAGCAACCTGTCGAACCTGTACCTGATGAACGCCGATGGCTCCGATTCGCGGATGATCGCCGGCAACCTCAAGAACTCGCCCAGCGGCGTCACCTGGGCGCCCGACGGCTCCGGCCTCTACTTCACCCTGGGCGAGGAGGGCTCGTCGAACCTCCATTTCGTCTCCACCGACGGCGACCTGCGCAGGGTGACCGACGGCGTCCACTACATCTCGGGCGTGTCGATCGCGCGTAATGGCAGTGTGGCCGCCACCAATTCGACCTTCTACCGCCCCAGCTACCTGGTCACCTTCGACCTGGACGACCCTGGCGAGATCGAGACGCTGGTCGACTACAACGAGGATGTCCTGGCCAACATCAAGCTCGGCGAGGTCGAGGAGATCTGGACCGAGTCCTTCGACGGCTGGCCAGTGCAGGGCTGGCTCATGAAGCCGGCCAACTTCGAGCCCGGCAAGAAGTACCCGCTGCTGCTCTGGATCCACGGCGGCCCGGTCGCCATGTACACCGTGCGCTGGAACTGGAGCTGGCAGAACTTCGCGGCCGACGGCTACGCGGTCCTCTGGATGAACCCGCGCGGCAGCACCGGATACGGCCAGGACTTCATCAACGGCATCAACTACCTGTATCCCGGCAACGACTTCCACGACCTGATGGCCAGCGTCGATGCCGCCATCGACCGTGGCTTCATCGACGAGGACAACATGTTCGTCACGGGGAGCAGCGGCGGCGGCGTCCTCACCGCCTGGATCGTCGGCCACACGGACCGCTTCCGCGCGGCCGTGTCACAGCGGCCGGTCATCAACTGGCACTCGTTCGTAGGGACGACCGACGGGTCCGGCTGGTACCGCCGCTTTCGCTCGATGCCCTGGGAAGACCCGATGGAGTACGCCGAGCGGTCGCCGCTGCACTACGTGGGCAACGTCACCACGCCGACGATGCTGCTCTCCGGCGTCGAGGACCTGCGGACTCCGATGCCCCAGGCCGAGGAGTTCTACCGCGCGCTCAAAGTGCTCGGCCAGGAGACGCTGCACGTCAAGATTCCGGACGAATACCACGGCTCGCGCGCGGTGTCGCACCGGATCATGACGCAGCTGTACCTGAAGGCGTGGTTCGACAAGTTCCGGGCGAAGCCGGTGGCCTGAGGGGCGGCGAGGGGACGATGCGCGGTTGACTCAAACTTGGTTCAGCAACGAGTCGGCCGTATTCCCTCCCGTCCCGTCCCTCACCCCGACCGCGGCCTGGTCAGCAGATCCGGAAACCGATAGACGAGAACGCCGGTGCCGGGCGCGTTGTCCACGTCGACGTACCCCTTGTCGGACATCCCGTTCAGCGCCTTCTCCACCTGTTCGAAGGTCTTGCCGGTGGCCAGCACGCCCTGGCTGACCGTGAGCTCCCCGTCGCGCTCCATCGCAGCGTGGAGCAGTTGCTGGTGGAGATTGAGGGGTGGGGTGGGCCGGGGTTCCGGTTCGCCGGTCGCCATCCGGGCGCGGGCGCGCGCCAGCTGTCGCGGATGCGGAACGTACCCCTCCCTGATGTTGGCGTCCCGCACCAGCGTCTTCATCCTGATCAGGTCGATGAGCTGCCCGAAGCCGAAGAGCCCGACGGTGAAGAACCACAACAAGCCCGTGCCGACCTTGCCCAGGTAGAAGCGGTGGATCCCGCAGGCGCCCAACAGACAGGCGCACCAAAGACCGTAACCGAGCCCCGTCGCGTACCGTGGCTCGTGGGCCACCTCCGGCAAGGTCGGAAGGTTGACGTTCAGGTTGACCGAGACTTCCCCAGGTTTTTCGCTCATGGTTCCCCTGTGACCCCGTATGTGTCCGCGTTGCAGGAAAGTGAATCTGTCCGAGAGCCGTGATTTCGAAAAGGCCCCGGGCTTCCGAACGTCTACGAATGACGACCGGTGGGTGATTCAACATCCGGCAGCCCGTGGAGGAATCTCTGAAGGCCTCCCGCGAGAGCGCCACCGACAGATAATGGCAGGGCGTCCGGAAGTGCTCCCCGGCGAGTTCAAGGAGGAAGAGAACCGGGCCGGGCTGACGGTGTTCGTCGTTCCGAATCTCGTTGCGGGCACGCTCGAAGCGGGATTCGATGGACCATCGCGGTCGATTGGAGTTCGCTGGGGGTGGCGGAGCGGGAGCTGGAGGGTTGCAACGCCTTCCTGGATTCGGATGAGGCGGAGGCGGAGGGGCGGAGGTTGCGTATGCCGCACCTCACCCCTGGACCAACCCCCTGAAGCCGACGCGGCCCCCGTCCGCCTTCCACTTCACCGCGTGCGGCACCCCCTCGCCCGCCAGCTCCTCCAGAATGCAGCGAACCTCGTCCGCGAGGCGCTCGTCGAAGAGATGGGGGTTTTCGAGGTACCATTCGACCCAGCCCTTGGTGAGCAGGTGGTGCTTGAAGGAGCGACGGTACGACTCCCACATCTTGTCCTCCATCGCTCCCGTCTCCCACTGGTAGAGCAGGTTGCTGAAGTGGCGGAACCCCGCCGTCATGTAGGAGTCCCAGCGCAACCGCTCCCCGGCGTCGAGCCGGTCCGGGTTATCGGCCGCCCGCGCGACGAAATCGGCGAGTTCGCTGTCGCGGAAGACGTGCTCGAGCAGGCGGATGCTGTTCTCGACCATCGAGTTGAAGGTGGCCGCGCGCACGCTCCGCGTGTTGCGGCGCGTCTGCTCGTGGCCGAGCCTCATCTGGCGTGCGACCAGGAGCAGCGAAAACACGACACCAACGGCGCCGATGAACTCGCCAAGGTTGCCGAGGATATCCATGCTCATTCGGGATTCTCACGAAGAAGAGAGTGCCGCGAACCGACCGGTATGCGCAGAAGCTGTCCCACGTCGATCCGGTTGCCGCGGAGGTTGTTGGCCGACTTGATCTCGTCCACGGTCGTCCCGTAGGCGCGGGCGATTCCCCAGAGCGTGTCTCCCGACCGCACCCTGTACCTCACGACCCCGTCCGAGGAAGATTCGCCAGCGTGCTCCTCCTGCGCCTCCAGATCCGCCCCGGCCTCGCCCGCGACCCGCTCGACGGCCTGTAGAGCGGCCACGTAGCGGGCATACGCCCGGGTATAGACCGCAATGTGGTAGTGGGGAGGATCGCGCTCCCGCGTGGCTTCCACCGCCCCCACACGCTCCAGGTGCAGCAGCACGTCTTCCAGCCACGAGCGACATTCGCGCCTCAGGCTCCACCGCAGGTCCACCGCCATGCCGGTCGGGTGCACCGACTCCGCAGAGGCATTGCGCGGCTGGCGGTTCAGCGGCCGGGTCAGGCTCGTGACCACGAGTTGCTCCCCGCAAGCGGCCTGATACTGGCGGCCCAAGCGCTCGACGAAGGTCTTCACCTCCGGGCGCGCGTACGGGAAGGAGACCTCGTCGTCGAGCCGGTAGTGGCGGTTCCCCTTGAGTTCGACGAGCCGGCCAAGCCTGACGAAGCGCCGCACTTCGGCGGGGGTCCGCAGGAAGGTGTAGTCATAGGCGCGGGCCATCCGGTTCTGCGCAACCATGGATGCCTTGCCCCCTCGCAGGCTCTGCGCCACCGTTTCGCCGGGCCACGCCGTCAACGCGAACGGAAAGACCGCCAGGCAGACGACCCACGGTCTCACCGCGCCCCTTACGTGCCTACAACACCTTGGCCAAGTCACCGGATGTATACCTCATCTCTGTTCGGTTTCGTCCTCGATGAAGCGGATCACCCTGCACAATGAACATAGTGGCTCCGTGCCCGGAGGTGGATATCCCGTCCCCCGTCCCTACGCACGCGGAGGCCGGAAGGCGCGCATCGACTCCACTTTCGCCCGGTAGCCATCCTCACCTCTCTCCAGGAACTTCCGCTGCCCCAGCCAGTTCATGTCCCGGGTCAGCGTCTTGCCGGTCTTTTCCGCGTATTGCCTGGCCAGGCCGGGACTCAGGTCTGGTATCGCCCGCTTTTTGACCGGCTCACCCCCGCGGCCGAGCGCCAGGGTCACCTCGCGACGCCGACGCATCGCAGGTGACGACGGTATCCGCCGGAATTCCCCGTACACGAAGTGCTCCCAGGCCAGCTTCAGTTGGATTCCTCCGATCAACCGGCTCTGCTCCCGCAGGCCGTCAACGAACCCCTGCAGCGAGTAGAGCAGAAAACCGAGCGGGTCCCCACGACCGGAGTTCGCCCGGCTCGACCGATCGAGCTGCCGGTAGTATTCGGCGCGGGTGAGGTTGTAGTGGTTGCTGAGGAGATGGGCGCAAGGCGACGGCACACCTTCCCGCGCAAGGATCATGAACTCTGCCAATCGGGCCGTCCGTCCATTGCCGTCGCCGAAGGGGTGGATCCACGCGACATACAGGTGGACAAAGACGGCGCGGAGAATCGCGGACGCGGTGCGGTCTTCCTGCCGGTCCGGACGCACCGGCCAGGCGTCTCCTTCGAGCCATCCGGAGAGTCGGTCGAGGAGAAGGGCGCAATCCTCCCTTGGGGCACCGCGGTAGCGCAAGACTCCGACGGGACGAGTCGGTATTTCTCCCGGAAACACATCCTCTTCAAGGTGCTCCTCGAGACCCGCGAGCAGGCGCCGGTTCGCTGCGGCGAGCCAGTCCGCCGTCAGCACCTGCGGCTCACCACTCATGATGTCCGCAAAGATGTCATTGACGGCGTTGAGGACGTTGTCGACCTCCTGCTTCAGGTATTCCCGGGATGGCGGGAGTTCCAATAGCCCATCCAGCTGGGCGGCGATCTGTTCCTCGCTCAGCGTGTTCCCCTCGATCGCGGTCGTGGCCCGAGCGCCCTTGATCAGGTAGAGTCGGTGCAGCTCGCGGGCGTCGGCAGGTGGAAGGACCGCCTGGGCGACATGTTCGCACCTGGCAGCCGCCTCGCCGAGCAACGACCAATGGAGAGGGTCGGCGCGTTCCAGGTGATGGCGGAAGCTGATCCACGGGTGGGTGCGGCGGTATTCGCGGTCATTGGTCATGGCGGACTCCTGTGGGCATTCGGGATTATGAGGGTACTTGATGTCTTGTGGAATGTCCAGAAATAGCTACGGTTTGCCGATTCCGTCTCAGTCTATCTAACTATTGGTATGATTTGATGTTATAGAACATTTATCCGTTCGTTATTCGGAATAGTGGCATCCATAATGACCTGTATAGCGTCCATAGGTGACATCCGCAGGGTCCTGGAATCGATCGGAGTTCGCCCGATCCGCTGCCGGTGCGCGATCGGCTCCGGCATCGGCCGGCCACAGGTTGCGTGCCCTCCGCCGGCCCGAAGATCTTGGATTGCGGCGAACGCTGGCGAAGGCCGGTCGGCCCCCTGCCGAAACAACCCGAACGGAGTCCACCATGAGCAACCGACAGCGTCCACACGCCATCCTCGCGATCGCGCTCACCGCCTTGGCGCTCAACGCAGGCGAAGCCGCGTCACAGCTCATCACCGATGCCGAATCGATGGAGGCGTGCGAGGTTCGCCGTCTCGGTGGCGGACTCGATGTCCCCGAGTGGCTCGCCTTCGCTTCCGCGCCAAGCCTGATGCCGGATGCGACGGGCAGAATCCTCTTGCGGGCGGGGCAGGTCGCCGAGATCACCGTCCTCGACGCGGACGGCGGCTACGTGCGAACCATCGGCGGCAAGGGCGAGGGACCGGGTGAGTTCACCTTCATCCGCGACATGGGTTTCACTGGAGACACGCTCTGGCTGCAGAACTGGCCCGCGCTTCATACGTCGTTCTTCGACTCCGCTGGCGTGCATCTCAAGACGGAAAGAGACCTCGGCCCTCCCAGCACCGGCCCCAACACCCAGAGAACCTCGATTCCGCTCGCCGGGGGACGCGGGTTCTACATTCCCCCCACCGGACCCCACGACGAAGCACGGGTGCGCCTGCCGATGACGGTCGGAAGCCGCTCGGACGAGTCGCGCGACACGCTGGCTTTCAGGTGGGACGACACCGACATGTCCATCGCGGGTGTGGGTACCTGGGCCTTCAGGGCGACGGTCACCCCGCCGATCCACCGGCTCGATCCCGAAGGGCACGGCATCGTCATCGCCGACTGGGTGCCCGACCGGCCGGAAACCGTCACCGTCCGCCGCTTCGACGAGTACGGCAACCTGACCCGCGAAACCGCCATCGGGGCCGAACTGCGCCCGATTCCGTCCGGGGTGAAGAGCGCGTTCATCGAGGAGGGCATGAGAAAGGCGGAGGGCCCGTACGAATCCGCCCGCCGAATGGGCCAACGGGTCCCTCCCAGCCTCAGGGCGGCGGTCGAGGAGGGACTGTTGCTGCCAGACTTCTACGCGCCCATCCAGTCCTTGCTGGTGACGCGCGCGGGGCGTGTATGGCTGCGGGAAACAATGATCGCGGACGTGTACGAAGGGCAGTGGGTCGTCCTTGGTCCGGATGGGGAACCGGAATTCCGCGTGTCGGCTCCGGAAGGGATGGTGTTCAGAGCGGTTCACGGAGACAGGGTCTGGGCGACCGGGACCACCGAACTCGACGTGCCGTTTATCGTGGTGTACGAGCTGGTCCGGCCGGGGGGGTGCGGGTAGGGTTCACCCGCTCGCCGATGGGCACCCGCATCCACGTCACAGGCAACGTTGCGTCGGGCAAGAGCACGCTTGCACGCAGATTGGCGGAGGCGCTGGAAGCCCCGCTCGTCGAGCTGGACGAGTTGAACTGGCTTCCGGACTGGGTCGGCTTGAACGAGACGGATCCCGAGGAGTTCGAGCGGCGGATCCGCAGGGCGACCGGGGGCGAGCGATGGGTCGTCGCGGGTTCGTACGGGAGATTCGCCCGGCGCATCATCTGGCCGCGCGTCGACACGGTCGTGTGGCTCGACCTGCCGATGCCGGTGCTGGCCTGGCGAGCACTGCGCCGTTCGTGGCGGCGCTGGCGAACCAGGGAGCTGCTCTGGGGCACGAACGTGGAGCGTTTCTGGCCCCAATTGAGGGTGTGGCGGAAGGATGATTCCCTGCTGGCCTGGTTGATCACCCAGCACGCCCGGAAGCGAAGGGACATGCTTGAGCGACTGGACGATCCCCGGTGGGCGCACATTCGGTTTGTGCGCCTGAGATCGGTGCGTGAGGTGGAGGGGTACGAATTGACGGAACGCTGACGGCACCGTTGCACCATTTCGCCCCGGAGATCAGGTTCGCGCACCCGAGAGCGGGGAGATATGATGTGTCCACCATGCAGACCGAGACACCGACGACGTGGGAGGATGTCCTGCGGATGCCGGACGACGGCAACCGCTACGAGTTCATCGGGGGGCGCCTGTACGTGACGCCCGCGCCCGTGACCCGGCACCAGCGGATTTCGAAGCGGCTGCAGGCGGCCCTGATGCGGATTCTGGAAGATAAGGGCCGCGGCGAGGTGTTCTATGCCCCTTTCCTGATCGAATTCCCGGGCACCGCGGATCGTGTTCAGCCGGACCTATTCTTCGTGTCCGACGAGAGGCGGGAGATCATCGGCGAGAAGCAGGTGCTGGGCGCTCCCGACCTGGTCGTCGAGATCCTGTCGCCCTCAACCGCGCACCGGGACCGCGGGATCAAGCTCGATCTGTACGCGCGATGCGGCGTCCGCCAATACTGGATCGTGGACCCGGTCGAGGATGTGGTCGACGTCTGGCGCTTCGGGGACGAGCCGGGGCACGAGCGGTTCTCGGGAGAACTTCCTGTGCGGCTTAGGGCGGAGCGGGTGGGCGAGGTGGATTTGGACGAGGTCTTCTCGCGTCATCTGGACCTGTGGGAGACGCGGGAGGAGTAGCGCGGGGGAACTGGTGCACCGAGGGTCATGAGGAGGTCCACCTCCGGTCCGTCGCGGTCGCGAAAGTGCCGGAACCGGAGGTCAGGCTCGGTCCAGCCCGCTTGCGTCACCAGTTGGCGAGTTCGAGGCCGATGTGTCCCATCAGTTGCAGGCGTTGGCCGCCCGATGCGTGATCGTACACGGTGGAGACCTCGAGCAGCCGTCCGCTCAGCCGAGTTCGGTACGCGCCGCGCAGGTCCATCGTCCAGCCTGCGGGGGGAGCGTGCGGTCCTGGCGTCATGCCGGGCGCGCGGTCCTGCCAGAGAGCGTAGCCGCCCCTGGTCGGGCCGCCCCAGCGGGGCGACGCGGAGAGCGAAAATCCCTCTTCTTCGCGCCCACCCACCGTAAGGGTCAGGCCAGCACCGCTTTCGCCGTAGTCGGTTGCCGAATGGAAGGCGAGCCACCGTCCCTGCACGTCGAGGCCGACGACGCCAATCCGTGTACGCAGTCCGCCGGAGAGTTCCACGCCGCGTCCGGTCCGGCCGTCGCCGCCGTCATTGCGCAGGTGCACTGCGCCGAACGGGGCGATTCCCGCGGCGCCGGCCCGCATCTCGCTTCGCACATCGAGGCCGAGGCGGGCCTGGTGGACGCGCGTGCGCAGGTCGTCGATCGTCTCCGTCCCCTCCCCGGTCGACAGGCTGGCCCACCCCGCGTCGGCCCTCACTCCGAACGCGACCGGGCCGCCCGCCGGCCCCAGCCGCCGCTTGAACTCGACGAGCCCCATGGCGAGGTCCAGCGGACTCGTGCCGACCCTGCCCGTCGCGGTCCGTTCATTCCGGGCCTCCCCCCTGCCCGCGCCGAATGTCGTCCAGACCGCGGTGGCCCCTCCGGACCAGCGCAGGTACGGATGCACCGACGTCATCGTGGTGCTCAGCTGGCCACTCGCCGTCCCGGCGTTCCAGTTGCCGGAGCCCCGGCTGCGGCCCAGCGCGACGCCGAAGAGCCAGCTCGGAAGCTGTGCGTCGATCCCCAGGTACTGGACGCGCAGGTCTCCGTCGTAGTCGCCGGCGATGCCGGCCGGTCCCGACCCGAGTTCGGCGGCACCGCCGTCGTAGCGCTGCACATCCGCCTGACCCCATAGCGACCACGCAATGCCGGGGCGCGCCGAGTCGGCGGCCTGGCCTCCCCAGGCAAAGGTGAAGTCCGTACCGGAGATTCCGGCGGGAGATCGAACATGGGTCAGCGGGTTTGAAGCGCCCGCACGGACGAGGTCCGACAATGAGAGTTCCGTGCCTGGAGCGGGCCGGGCCGCGCCCAGCGCTGACGCCATCTGCCCGGGGTCGGGCAACCATCCCTTCACGATCTGCTTCGCCGCTTCCCAGAAGGTGTTCCCGCGCGGGAGCGCCACGGATCTGCCTCCGACGCGCAGCCCCGACTGCCGGTCCGTATTGGCACTACCCGCTTGCGCGCCGGGGGCGACGCGTCGTTCGAGCGTCATCCGGGCGCTTGAGAGATAGGACCGCGCCATGGCGGCGAATGCGTCGCTCAGCACTGCGCGCGCCAGCCGGTCGCTCACGCCAACGGTCACGCGCTGGGTCGCGGCCAGTCCACCGGGATCCGTTGCCGTGACGATGACCGTGGCGTCGCCGTAGGCCACCGGAAGCAGAACGAGCGCCGTTCCCCTCACCTCCGCGGTGACGATTTCCGCGTTGGAGGTTTCGGCGCTGAAGGCCAGCGGATCGCCGTCGATGTCGGTGAAGAATGGCGTGAGTTCCACCGTCACTCCCTCTCCGCCCTCGTCCAGGAGCTGATCGGGGATCACACCGACCGCCGCGGGCCCGTCGTTGACCGAAACCACGGTCACCTCGACGCTGGCGGTGTCGGCGAGGCCGTCCGCGTCGGCGACGATGTAGGTGAAGCGGTCGGGGCCATGGTAGTTCGGGTCCGGGACGTAGGAGACGTTCGCTCCGTCCGCCGCGACCTCGGCCGCGCCATGCCCGGCGGGCGAAACGCTCCGGACGCGCAACCGGTCACCGTCGATATCCACGTCGTTGTCGAGCACGGGGATCTCGATCGCCTCGTCTTCCAGGGTGGTGGCCTGGTCGTCGGCGGCTTCGGGGGCGTCGTTGACCGGAGTCACCGTGACCTCGACCGTCGCGGTGTCGGTGAGGCCGTCCGCGTCGGCGACGACATAGGTGAAGCGGTCGGAGCCATGGTAGTTCGGGTCCGGCGCGTAGGAGACGTTGATTCCGTCCGCCGAGACCTCGGCCGCGCCATGCGCGGCGGGCGAAACGCTCTGTACGCGCAACCGGTCGCCGTCGATATCCGTGTCGTTGTCGAGCACGGGGATCTCGATCGCCTCGTCCTCCGGGGTCGTGGCTTGGTCGTCGGCGGCTTCGGGCGCGTCGTTGACCGGAGTCACGGTGACCTCGACGGTCGCGGTGTCGGCGAGGCCGCCCGCGTCGGCAACGACATAGGTGAAGCGGTCGGAGCCGTGGTAGTTCGGGTCCGGGGCGTAGGAGACGCTTGTTCCGTCCGCCGCGACCACGGCCGCGCCATGACCGGCGGGCGAAACGCTCTGCACGCGCAACCGGTCGCCGTCGATATCCGTGTCGTTGTCGAGCACGGGGATTTCGATCGCCTCGTCTTCCAGGGTGGTGGCCTGGTCGTTGGCGGCTTCGGGCGCGTCGTTGACCGGGGTCACGGTGACCTCGACCGTCGCGGTATCGGCAAGGCCACCCGCGTCGGCAACGACGTAGGTGAAGCGGTCGGGACCGTGGTAGTTCCGGTCCGGCGCATACTCCACGGCCGCACCGGCGTCGACAACCTGCGCTTCTCCATGTCCGGGCGCACCGACCGAAACCACGCGAATCCGGTCTCCGCGATCCGGATCGCCATCGTTGGCCAGGACCTCCGCCCTTGTCTTTTGGTCCTCGGCCACGCTCAGCGTGTCATCCGTTGCCGCCGGGCGTTCGTTCTCATCGACCACGTGAACCACAACCTCCTCCCGCGCTGCGCCGCCCAGCGTGTCAGTCGCAACCACGGTCAGCGCGTAGCGGTTCGGATCGACTTCGAAGTCCTCCCCGGGGCCGATGTAGCTCAGATCCCCCGACGCCGCATCGATGACAAAACGGTCGCTAACCGGCACCAGCGCAAGCTCAAAGTCGTCTCCATCGGGATCGGTCACGGGAACGCGGCCGAGCGTCAGCGCCGTACCGCGGCCGTCGCGGTTCTCGGCGATCTCGAAACGGGGCGGCGGTCCGAACACCGGGGGGCGGTTCACGACTTCGACCTCCACCTCCGCGGCCGCCGTCCCACCCTGGCCGTCGGAAACTTCAACCCGGATGACGACGGGGCCGATCCGCTCCGGTGCCGTCCACCGCGCATCCGGCCCATCGGTCGCCCCCGTGAACGTTCCATGCGCGGCGCTCCACTCGTATGAAATCGAGTCGCCGTCCGGATCCGAGGCTTCGGCCCTCAGCCGCACCTCGCCACCGCGTGGAACCGTGCACGGCTCGCAGGTCGCCCGCACGGCAGGCGGATTGGCGTCGCGGATCGTCACCTCGACCGATGACGGGTTGCCCGCCGTCACCTCCGGCGGCAGCGCGCCGAGCGCCACCGTGAACGTCTCGTCGTCAAAGTCGGCGTCCTCGACTGTCGAGATCGTGCCCGTACCGGCCGTCTGTCCACCGGTGATCGTGATGTCCGCCAGCGACCCGAAGTCGCCCGGTTCGGCGGTCCCGGACGACAGCACCAGCGGGATCGTCACGTCATCCGACAGCGCCTCCGACAGCCGCGCCCTTACCGTCACCGAACGCCCCTCGTCCACAGGATTCGGAGACGCCGACAGCCTCACCGTCGGCGGAGGCGGCTCCTCCTCGTCGTCGCGGATCGTCACCTCGACAAACGACGGGTCGCCCGCCGTCACCTCCGGCGGCAGCGTGCCCAGCGCCACCGTGAACGTCTCGTGGTCCGTGTCGTCGTCCACGACCGTCGAGATCGTTCCCGCGCCGGCCGTCTGTCCACCGGTGATCGTGATGCTCGCCAGCGACCCGAAGTCGTCCGCTTCGGCGGTTCCGGTCTCCAGCACCAGCGGGATCGTCAAGTCATCCGCCAACGCCTCCGACAGCGACGCCGTCACCGTCACCGGCTGTCCCTCGTCCACGGGGTTCGGAGACACCGCGAGGCTCACGGAGGGCTCCGACGGCGGCGTCAATCTGGTGAAGGTGAGCCACGCCATGGGCACGTTGGAGAACTTGCCCGTTCCCGCAATGTTCGTAATGACGCCCTGAGGATCCGTGTCGGGATTGGACAGCGAGAACTCGGTCCCGTCCTCGGTGCCGGCATCGTACGGATAGAGGTTCACCACAAACGATTGCCGCCACTGATCCGCGCCGTCGAGCAGGGAAAGTCCCGTCACACCGACGAACCAGTCCGGACTGGGACCGATCATGGACAGGAGCGTTAACAGTGGATGCGACCTGGTAACGTCGATCGTGAACGTTGCACTGCCGGTGCCGCCTCCGGAGACGCCCTGCTGAATGACGGACAGCGTGTGCGGGCTGGCCTGGACTTCGCCGCGGAAGGTTCCCGTGGAGCCCAGTTCCGCCACCAGCTCGACCCCGGGACTGGCCTGCTCGCCGACCTTCCAGAAGGTGACGCCGCTCCCGTGCACGCCACCGATCAGAGTCGTGAAGTGCGCTCCGGCCACCACTCCCCCGGGCGTGCTCTCCAGCGTCCAGTTGCCCTGGAACTTCACTTCGTAGGTGACCGTTTGGGGCGCGGCCGGCAGGGCTGACAGGGCAGTGGCAACGGGCACGGCGAGAAGCAGGGCAAGGCGCCAGCGTTGCAGGAGTCGAGGTTGCATTAGAGGGTATCGGACGCCCCGTCGGCTACGGCCCGATTCATTTCCCCGACGGTGACGGGTGGCCCGTCGTGTTTCAGTACGCCGAACAGCCGCCGGATGGGGCGCACGGGAAGAATGCGCACCTCGCCGTCGAGAACGATGTAGCGCAAACGGTCACCGGCCTTCACGCCCAGCGTGTCCCGGACGGGCTTGGGGAGCGTGGTCTGTCCCTTCTTCGTTACTGCGGATTCGAGCATGGCCGAACCTCCATTCGCCTTACAGTGTATAGAATCGCCTTACTCATCGCATAACTCCGGCGCTCTCGTTGCCCCACCCACGCGAATCCGCCAACGTTGCGGCGCCATGTTCACGTCCACCACCTTCCGACCCGCATGGTGGCTCCGCAACCCACACGCGCAGACCTTCGCGGGCCGGTACATGCGTCCCCGCGCCGCCGTCCCGCTGGCGCGGCGCCGGATCGGGACCCCGGACGGCGACTTTCTCGATCTCGACTACGCGCCCGAACCCGCGCCGGGCGCGCCCGTCGTGGTGTTGCTGCACGGACTCGAGGGGTCGACGCGGCGGGGCTACATGTCCGAGATGTTCCATCATCTCTTCGTCCGGGGGCTTCGGGGTGTGGGGATGAACTTCCGCGGCTGCGGCGGCGAGCCCAACCGTGCCCCGCGCTTCTATCATTCCGGCGAGACGGGCGACCTGGCACATGTGGTAACGGAGCTGCGCGGCCTTCATCCCGGGCGTCCCATCGGGGCGGCGGGATTCAGCCTCGGGGGCAACGTTCTCCTCAAGCATCTCGGGGAGCGCGGCCACGATGCGGCGATCGCGGCCGCCGTGGCGGTATCGGTGCCCTATGATCTGGCGGGCTGCGCGGCGCGGCTGTCGTCAGGTCTGCCGGGACGCGCGTACGGCTCTCATTTCCTGCGCGCCCTGAAGCGCAAGGTGCGTGCGAAACGGCGCCTGCTCGAGGGCGTCGTCGATGTCGAGCGCGCTCTGGCGGCCCGTACGCTCAGAGACTACGACGACGAACTGACGGCCCCACTGCACGGCTTCGCCGGAGCCGACGACTACTACGACCGCGCCGATGTCCGCCGCCACCTCCCCAACATCCGCGTGCCGACGCTCCTCGTGCAGTCCCGGGACGACCCGTTTCTGCCGCGCGGGGCGATTCCCGAGGCCGCGGTCGCCGCCAACCCGTACATCACGGCGGCGTTCACGGACCGGGGTGGTCATCTCGGGTTCGTGGAGGGGGCCTTCCCGTGGTGCCGAAGCTTCTGGGCTGAGCGGGTGGCGGCGAGGTTTCTGGCGGGGCGGTTGTGGTGAGGGGGGTTCATGCCCCCGGAACCTCCAACCGTAGCGAAAGCCCGCCCGGAATGGGTACCGGATTCCAGATGTCGGTTTCGATTGCCAAGCCGATCAGCGATCCGGCTATACCGGTCAGCAACCCGACCACAACGGTTGCCGCCACGATGCTACTCGCATCTCGATCGCAGCTGTCGTATGCGTAACAGAAAAGCCAACCCAACCCGCCCGTCGTAATCGCCCCGGCCACGAACCCCAACTTGAACCCGCGCCCGCCATGGCGCCGGGTACCGCCCCATACTTCGAGACTCCGCATCCCGGCATAGGGCACTTCGAGATTCCGGAGCCCGGCGTAGGGTGGGTACGCGGCAGACAGGAGCAGCCCGGCGCTGTCTGCGTCGACAACCACGCCGACCAGGTCGCCCGACACCCTCACACTGTCGCCCGGTTGCTGACCGGAGACCGAACTGGCTGTCAGGAACAGAAACACCCCGGCCGACCCGAACCACGGCCTCACGACTCGCCTACCGACTATCATCGCCAACGACGCATTCCTCTTGTCGTCTCGGGATTCCTTGTCATCCTGGGGTTCCTTTTTCTATGACCTGGACGTGGGGATTGCGGGTGTCGTCGTGCGCGGACAGAGCCGTCAACTCTGGACGACGTGCCCGGCCGGCGCGGTGTTTCAACCCTCCCTCGCGAGCCGGGCACTCACCAGGCGATTCATGCTCACTCCCTGCTCCGCCGCGCGAGTGGCCAGGGCACGGTGCGTCTCCGGCGGAACCCGCACCATGAACTTCCCGCTGTAGGCCCGGTCTGCCATCGGCTTCGGGACCGGCTCGCCGTCGGTCCGCATGTCGTCCACGCAGTCAGCCACCAGGCGCTGGATGCCCGACAGGGCTTTTCCCGGGGTGGCCGCCAGCCAGCTCAGCGACGGGAATTCGGCGCAGAGGCCCACATGTTCCCCGTCCTCGGCCGACCACGTGATGCGGTAGGTGTAGTGGTCACTCACTGCATGTCCTCCAGTCTTTCGACTGCCTGGATGACCTGGCGCACCTGGTATGCCTTCGCCATCCCCTTGGCGTTCTGAATGTTCACGCGCGGGTCTCCCGGCCACGGCGTCCGGTAAACGCGGTGGCCACCGCTCCGCCGCCGCGGCTCTCCGAAGCACGCGTCGCACACCCTCACCAGATCCCTAAAGCGAACGCCCGCCGGGTTTCTGCGGAATTCGTCGAGTGCGGCCAGTAGTTTTCGTCGTTTCATAATAGCATTATTGATACTATCGGCAAGATGGGGGCGACGGCTGAGGAGGTGGGGATCGACTTGAGGAAGGCGTCGTGCATGGAGTCGCCGGGATGTGGGGGGGACTCCAAGGTGGGGGACGGGTGTGGGCGTTTGGATGGTTGGATGGGACTGATTGGGGGAGGGAGGCGGAGCAGAGCGGACAGTGGTGTCCTGGAGTCCAATGGTGTCAACTACGCTTGACATTCTGTCAATCATAGCTGACACATTTGCGGCACCGTCGTCGTCGCCAGCCCGCATGCACCGTACCCAAGACACCTATTCGCTAAGCCATTTTCGGCAACGCACGAGCGAACACCTGGACCGGATTCGAGAGGGGCGGGTGGAGACGATCACCCAGAATGGCCAGGCTGCCATGGTCGTCATGAGTCCCGAGCACTACGACTTTCTGGTCCATTCGGCCGAGCGCGGACACATTTGGCGCGAGGCGATCCGGGCTTACAGGGGTGGTCCGGCAATCGTGATCGCCAAGACTGTCAACTACGGTTTACATTATGTAATGTGGAGTTGACATTTTCGGTTGCTTCCATCTGATTCCCGGTCCACCCAAGGAAGACGATTTCCGCGACAGCGCCGCAGGTTTCTCCCTGGGAGACGTAGTTAGATTCCTTCATGCCGACCGCTACTCAAGCCGAATCCCAGGGAAGCCTCGGATGAGCGCTTCGGACCGGAGGCACAGGAGGTCGAGCCAGGCAACGAGCCCGCGCCCGGACGCAGGTCGGGGTGATTTCATTCAGTCACTCACCCGCGTTTTGCTCACCGGGGACCCGGGGAAAGCCCGGATCCGGAGTCGGACGCACGATATCGGACGGCGTCTCCTGCGCACCTCGTCCCACGTCTGCGAACCCAACTTCACGCAGATTCATCCCGACGACCTCTCCTTCCTGTTCTCCGCCTACGACGAGCGTTTCCTCCACGGGCTCTGCGGCAAGGCGCTCGGGCCGGCGGGCGTGACCTTCCGCCTCTCCAGCCGAATGACACGCGCGGGCGGGAAGACCACGCTCTTGCGGGGCCCGGACGGCGTAGACCGCTTCGAGATCGCCGTGGCCACTTCGATCCTCTTCGACGGCTTCGCGGAGGGCGACCCGGAGGTGAGCGTCGGCGGGCTGGTCTGCCGCCACCGACTGGACGCTTTGCAGCGATTGTTCGAGCACGAACTCGTCCACCTCGCGGAGTGGCTGTGCTGGGACGAGAGCCACTGTGGCCGCAAGCGCTTTCAGGACATCGCATCCCGACTGTTTCTCCACCGGGCCCACACTCACCAGCTGATCACCCGCTCAGAGCGCGCCGCAGCCCGAGGAATCAGCGTCGGCACCCGTGTGACGTTCCGCTACCAGGGGAAGCGGCTGCGAGGGCGCGTCAACCGGGTCACGAAGCGCGCCACGGTACTCGTTGAAGATCCGGCGGGCACGCGCTGGTCCGATGGGCGCCGCTACGTCCGCTACTACGTGCCGCTCGCGGGGCTCCGTTCGGTCGCGGCCGGCGGGGGTCAACCCGCTGGCCAAGGGTGATGACGACGGAGTCGTGCCTCTCGCTCGGATTCGTGGGCCTCGCCGCGGCCAGCCTTGCATTTGCCGCATCCCCGGCCGACGCCGCCGGACAACTCTCGTACGAGCGCGTCGACGCCGTTGTCGGAAGCCCGACCAACGCGATCCGTGCGAGCGACCTGAATGGCGACGGGCGGCTCGACCTCGTTGTTTCCGGGGGCCAACGCGTCTTCGTGTTGACGGGCCGGGGTGACGGCCGCTTCGATCCGTCGTGGTCCGGTGCCGCCGGCGATAATCCATCGGATCTGGCTATCGCGGATCTCGACGAGGATGGATTGGCCGAACTCGCGGTCGCGAACCACGAGACGGACTACGTCACGCTGCTCTTCGGGATCAGCGGAGGGGGCTTCGAACACCGGGACCACTCGCGATTCCGCGTCAACGTCTCGCCACATCCGCACGCCGTCCGATTGCACGACACCGACGCCGATGGCCACGCCGATCTCCTGGTCGACGATCGGTCGCCCGGGTCCATTCGGCTGTTCCGGGGTCTTGGGGACGGCACCTTCTCTCGCCCGACAGTGATCGATGTCGGCGGCGATCCGTACCGGGGCATGACCCTGGCCGATGTAACGGGTGACGGTCTTGCCGACCTGCTGACGCCGAATCCCGACCACGTAGCCGTCGTTGCCGCAGACGAAGACGGTGGCTTTCGACCGCGAGCAACCCTGCCGGCGCCCTTCGGCCCGTTCTCGGTCGTGGCGGCGGATCTGGACGGCGACGGTCGTCACGATGTGGCGGCCGCCTCCGGAGAAGGCAGGGGCACGCTCGCGACCTGGCACGGGTTGGTCGACGGGTCGTTTCGCGCCGCCGGCCGGTACGAGATCGCTCGCGGCCCGACGAAGAGCGCGGCAGCGGATCTGACGGGTGACGGAAGGGCCGAGGTGATCGTCGCGTGCTATGCTGCGGGCGAGGTCGCGGTGCTGATCGGGGGCGAGACGCCGCTGGTTCATCGCATCGAGGTCGGGGGGAATCCCTACGGCCTGGCCACCGGGGACTTCGATGGTGACGGGCGGATCGACTTCGCAGTGGCGAACGACGGGGGGGACTACGTCAGCGTGTTTCTGACGAGGTAGGGTGCAGAGCCGGGCCGACGTCTGACGAGCGACCGCCCGGCAAACTGCCGATCGGCTGCCGCGGTTCCAGCACCCCGATGAACTCCTCGCCCGTGGCGCACTCGATCAGGGCGTCGGTGACCTTGTCGATGTCACCGCGACTATGCGGTTCGTCGAGTAGCCGGGACAACTCCCCAGCCGTCTCTTCGCCGAACGCGCGGCCTCAAGGTTCCCGGCGGAGCGGTTGACGTGAGGTGCGTCAGGAGGGACTGTTGAATCCCCGAGCGCTTCCCCTTCACGCCCACAGGGAGTCGCCTGCAGGGTCCCGGCGCAGCAGGCTGTCGCCCCGGCGGAGTCGAATCATGCGAAGAAACCCCATGTCACGCGTACTACTTTCCTCCGTCCTCGCCGCCGCGGTTTCCTCATCGGTCACGGAATCCGCCGCGCCACAGGCTTTGCGTGAGACCCTTCCGAACGGCGCGCTCCTCGTACGGTATCCCAACCTCCCGGCCATGGACGCCGTCGGCCCCGATGTCGCCGAAGCACGCGTCGATCTCAAGTTCGGGAGCCTCGAGGGGGACGACCCCAATCTCCTCTTCGGGGACATCCGGGGCATCCAGGCCACCGGCGACGGCACCATCTACGTGCTGGATTACCAGGCTGCGGAGGTCCGCGCCTTTGACTCCGACGGGCGGTACCTGCGGACGATCGTCCGCGAGGGAGAGGGTCCGGGCGAGATCACCCGGGCCAACGGGATCATCCTCTCGGGCGACACCCTGCTGTGGATCCACGATCATGGCAAGTGGAGGATCATCGGGGTGGACCTCACCGGAGAGCAGTTGCGCCAGTTCAACAAGCCGGTATTGAGCTACGGTGCCATCTGGCGCGGCGTCTTCGACAATCGAGGACGCTACTGGAGAGGTGAGTCGCATTCCGACGAAGAATCTCCCTATCCGCCACCACAGGGCTGGAGTTCAAGCAAGTGGCGTGCCTACTACAAGTACTTCGACCTGTCCAGCGGCGCCGTCGACTCCGTCTACTTCGGTGAGAGGAGTGCTCGATCATACTATCACCACTACCGGGACTCGAGCGGGCGGTTACGGTTCCTGACTCCGGACTTCGGGGCATACGAGGTGACCGTGGTCAACCCGTCCGGCGGATTCTGGCGCGCGAACACCGCAGCGTATCGCATTTCGCGTACCGGCCTGGGCGGGGACACGCTGGTCGTTATCGAGGCCGGATTGTCCGCTCAGCCGGTAACCGACGAAGACCGCTCGGCCTACGTCGATGAGATTGTCAAGGACAGCCCCGAGGCGCGCCGCGCAGCCGAAGCGGTCGCGGACCTCATGCCTGACGTCAAGCCCGTTCTGGCGCGCATGTTCGTGGACGACGAGGGCCGGCTCTGGGTGCAACGGCTCACCCCGGCGGGTGCTCCCGCGTTCTTCGATACGTACAGCGAAGACGGTGACTACCTGGGCTCCGTCCGCTTCGCCTTTACGCCCGCATTCAGCGAGTATTTCTGGGTTCAGCACGGCAACATCTACACCTGGGTGGTGGACGAAATGGACGTTCCCTACGTGGTGAGGGCGTCCCTGTTCTGAAGCCAACGTATTCGGACGCGGGAGACACGTCATGGGCAGGGCAGCAAATCATCCCCAGCCGGAAGGCGACGCGGGACTACAGGAAGAAGAGGTCATCGTGAAGGACCAACTGAACGCCGAAGAGCGGGAAATCCTCGAGAAGTTCGAGCGGGACGAACTGCAGCCCGCAACGGGCGCTGACCAGGAGACGGCGATCGCCCCTCAGGCAGCCCGCAACACCTTCAAGAAGACCCGCCGGGTCAATCTGCGGGTCACGGACTCCGCTGGAGGCTCTCATGGGCAACCAGGACCGCGACCGGTGAAGGGCCATTTTCGTGATGGCCGGGATCCCCGAAGCCGACGATGAGCACGGTCATCCGGCGCGGAGACGGAAGGTCTTCATGGACCGGCTCGGCCTATTGGCGGGAGATTCGCGGCCTGGCCTGTGAAGGGCTCATTCAGCGAGGGCCCGCACGACTGCCTCGGGGTCGCGGTCGATGACCGTCAGCAGGACACGGGCCGCCCGGTCCGGGACGCGCCGTCCCTGTTCCCAGTCCTGCACCGCCCGGGCATCGAGGCCGAATCGGGCCGCGAATCTCCGGCGGCTGAGTTTCCAAAGGGGCTTCGACTGCGTCCCACTCCGGCGCATGGCCGGTTACGTGGGACGGCGCAGTTCAACCTCACATGTCATTAGCCCTCCCTCGCGAGCCGGGCACTCACCAGTCGATTCATGCTCACTCCCTGCTCCGCCGCGCGAGTGGCCAGGGCACGGTGGGAATGGTGGTCGCGCGGGGGCGACGGCCGGTTCAATCTCGAGGTTCTCAACATGACTGGGATCTTGAGCCGTCCGCTTCTGGGACAGAGGATGAGGCTGTTTCTGTAGGGCTGCGGTATCGAGTCTGGAACTGGGGCACGCGATCGCCCGATGTCGTCCGGGATCATTCGGTCCGCGCAACTCGTCCATGCCCTGCTGGAATCTGTCGACCACCTCTGCCATGGTCTTCGCTCCTCCCTTCATCAGTCGCGCCGGGTAGTCTCTCAACTGTAAATCGTATCCACGGTCCGGGCCATCACTCCAGCCAAACCCGGGTCCCCGTGCCTCTCGATCGTACGCCACAGGGCCGACAAATGCACAGCCATCTCCTCTGATCCCGGTCTCCGGTTCCGTTGGGCTGAACCGATCAGACCTGCGGGTTCTTCAGTAACTCCGCACCCGATCGATGAACTCGTCGCCTGTGGCGCACTCGACCAGGGCGTCGGTGACCCTGTCGATGTCTTCGGGACCAGGCGGTTCGTCGAGGAGACGGGACAGTTGCCCAGCCGTCTCTTCGCCGAACCTCCGAGTGACCTGCCGACGTAGAATTTGCGCCCGACCCTGCCGAGCTCCCCTCTGGACCAACTCGTCCATGCCTTGTTGGAATCTGTCGACCACCTCCGCCATTCTCTTCGCTCCTCCCTTCATCAGTCTTTTTGGGTAGTCCCTCAACTCTAACATGGTGGCCACCATCTGGACCATGAATCCATCCAGGCCCGGATCTCCGTTCGTATCGACAGCACGCCACAGGGCCGATAGCTGCATGGACATATCCTCCGGCGAAAGGTTGCGGGCCAAGCCGAGGACCACCGCCGTGAGATCGTCGCGCGACCCGTCGTCGCTTGCGTCACCCCATGGGACCAGACGGTACCGTCCCGGATCGGAGCGCGTGAACAGGTCGGCCATGCGGGCCGGAGCGGTCCAGGGGCCGTCGCCGTGGTAGAGGACCAGATAGACGAACTCCGGGAGCGGATCTCCGCGACGGAAGTCTGGACCGGCGGCGATTCCTTCCAGCGTCAGGGCGGTATAGGTCGTGGTACGAAGGGCCATGAGTCGCTCGCCGGTGCGCTGGAACTCCAGCAGGAACAGGACCCTTTCGCCATTGACGGTGTCGGCGGACCAGATCATGTCGGGGTGGCGGCGCTGGTGCGTCTTCTTGCTCACGAGCCCGGTGGATTCCTCGCGAAGCATCGAGAAGTGGATCTCCGTGGCCCACTCGGGTGCGTGGTGGCGGATCAGGATCTCGGCCATGCGGGGGTCGGCGAAGACCGACTTGAGGAAGGCGTCGTGCATGGAGTCTCCGGGATGGTGGGGACTCCAAGGTGGGGGGATGTGGGCGTTTGGATGGTGGGATGGGACTGATTGGCAATGGGATGTGGGGCGAAGCGGCCAGTGGTGTCCCCGGAGCTCGTTGATGTCAACTGCGCTTGACATTTTGTCAACCACAGCTGACATAGCTTCTTCACCGCCGCCGACGCCAGAGGGGTTTGTCGATCATCCGTGACCGACAAGCCACCTTGGCGATCACATTGGGGACGAAATGATCGGCAAGCGGCCTTGGTGGTCATCCGTGAGCGTCGGCCGCTCTTTCTGCCCTTCGCGGGATCCAGCAGAGTGTCGGTCTCTACTCCTCCGGCACAGACCCGATGTTGCCCCGGAGGTCATCGAGCAGGAGGCCGAGTTCGTGATGGCCACTCCGCGATTCTCCGGGGACCGGTCCCATTGCACCATGTATGCGCCCCGTCGCAAACCCGATACTTCCGACGCCAGGCGGCACCGCGTCCGCGCGACCGCCGGTTGGCATCACGCAAACACCCCTCGCCGGAGCCCGGATTGGCCCGCAAGCACGACGAGACCTACAAGCTCATCTTCTCCCAGCGCGCGGCCGTCGAGGAGCTGGTCTGCAACTTCGTGGGCGAGGACCTGGGCGACGAACTCGACTTCGACACGCTCGAGGCCCTTCCCACCGACCGTATCAGCGGCGGCCTGGTTCAGCGCCAGGTGGATCTACTCTGGAAGATCCGTTTCCGGGACAGTTGGCTCTACCTGCTGATCCTTCTCGAGTTCCAGTCGGAGAGCGACTACTTCATGGCTCTCCGCATTCTGACATACATCTGCCTGACCTACGAGGAACTGCTCCGGCGGAAAGAGGTGAAGGCAGGCGACAAGCTGCCGCCGGTCCTGCCGGTCACGGTCTACAACGGCCGGGCGCGCTGGCAGGCCGCAACGGACATCTCCGAGCTCATCGCTCCGGTGCCGCCGCCGCTGGCGCAGTATCTGCCGCAGGCGCGGCATTTGCTGCTCGACCTGCAGAGGATCGGCGATGAGGACCCGCCCTCGAAGGACCTGGTGACGTCGCTCGGGAAGATGGAGCGGGAGCCGTCGCCAGAGAACATCCAGCGCGTCATGCGGAGCTTGGCCGTCCGGTTTCCGGAACCGGGGTTCACCGAACTGCGCAAAGCGCTGGTTGCGTGGCTGGCGGGTGCCGGGGAAGCGTGGCAGATTCCCAAAGAGGAGCTGGCGAGATTGCAGACGTCGATGGAGGAAGAGACGATGTACGAGAGAGTCAAGGAGATGCGGGATCAGGTTCACCGCGATGGTGTCCAGAAGGGTCTGGAGCGCGGACGGGCCGAAGGCCGGGCGCTGGTGGGGCGTCTGGCGACGAGGAAGTTCGGGGCGGAGACGGCGGAGCAACTGTCCCGGGTTCTAGGGGACATCGCGGAGCCGGAACGGCTCGCCGAGGTTGCCGACGCTATCATCGATTGCAACAGCGACACGGAGCTGTTTGCCCGGGTGGGGGCGTAGGGCAGGAGCGTCTGTCTGGAATACGCGCCGACCCCGACCACCCGAGTATGTGTCCATGGCCATCAACCCTGACGACCTCCAGAGGCGGCTGTGTGACCAGCTCTGCGAGAAGCCGGGTTAACGGCGCTCAGGTCATTCGCACCCGCTCGATGAACTCATCGCCCGTGGCGCACTCCAACAATGCGTCAGTCAACCTGTCGATGTGTTCGGGGTCGGATACCTCGGTGAGCAGCTCGGACAACTGTCCGGCCGTCTCTTCGCCGAATTTCCGTGCGATCTGCCGGCGAAGAACCAGGGCCTGACCCTGCCGGGCTCCCTGTAGGATCCCTTGCTCGATCCCTTGGCGCACGCCCCTCTGGACCAACTCGTCCATGCCCTGCTGGAATCTGTCCACCACCTCTGCCATGGTCTTCGCTCCTCCCTTCATCAGTCGTGCGGGATAGTCTCTCAACTCTAACATCGTATCCACGGTCCGGGCCATCACTCCAACCACGCCCGGATCTCCGTGCCTCTCGATCGTGCGCCAGAGGGCCGACAACTGCACGGCCATCTCCTCCGGCGAGAGGTTGCGGGCCAATCCAAGCACCAACGCTGTGAGATCGTCGCGCGACCGGTCGTCGCCCACACCCTCCCCCCATGGGACCAGGCGGTACCGTCCCGGATCGGAGCGTCGGAACAGATCAGCCATGCGGGCCGGAGCGGTCCAAGGGCCGTCGCCGTGGTAGAGGACCAGATAGACGAACTCCGGGAGCGGATCTCCAGGATGGAAGTCGGGTCCGGCAGCGATTCCCTCGAGCGTCAGGGCGGTATAGGTCGTAGTGCGAAGGGCCATGAGCCTCTCGACGGTGCGCTGGAACTCCAGCAGGAACAGGACTCTTTCGCCCCTGACAGTATCGGCGGACCAGATCATGTCGGGGTGGCGTCGCTGGTGCGTCTTCTTGCTGACGAGCGCGGTGGATTCCTCACGGAGCGTCGAGAAGTCGATCTCGGTGGCCCACTCGGGGGCGTGGTGGCGGATCAGGATCTCGGCAATTCGGCGGTCGGCGAAGACCGACTTGAGGAAGGCGTCGTGCAAAGAGTCTCCGGGATGGGGGGACTCCAAGGTGGGGGAAGGGTGCGGGCGTTTGGATGGTTGGATGGGACTGATTGGGGATGGGAGGCGGAGCGGAGCGGGCTGTCGTGTCCCTGGAGGGGTATGGTGTCAACTACGCTTTACATTCTGTCAATCATAGATGACACCGTTGTGCCACTCCGGCCCAGGAGTACGTCGGCCGCCGCGAAAACGGGATCACCTGGCGACTCGAAGACCAAGGGGTACAGCAATCTGGCCCGCGCGCAGCTCAAGCAGCGGTGGGGCACGATGAAGAAGGTCACGAGTTCGCTGCCCCGGATTCGGGAGATCGTGGCCGACATCCTGATGGACATGGAGACGCGGGACCGCCTCAAGAGCGGCCGCGGAAACGCGATGCTCGTATGCGACAGCGTGTACGCGGCCTGCCGCTTCTTCGAGGCGTTCAGCGGGACCGAGCTGAAGGACAGGTGCGCCATCGTCACCTCCTACAGCCCGACCACAGCGGAGAACATGCAGGATCACGGTCTCTTCCAGGCGATCTGCCGCGTCAACCGGCTCGACGGGGACGACAAGGAGTACGGCTACATCATCGACTACAAGGACCTCTTCCGGTCGCTGGAGGGCGCGATCAAGGACTACACCGGCGAAGCGTTCGACGGCTACGACCGCGCGGACGTGGAGGGACTGCTGAAGGATCGCCTGGAGCAGGGGCGGGAGCGGCTGGAGGAGACCCGCGAGGCGGTCAAGGCACTGTGTGAACCCACCGAACCGCCTCGCGACTCGGACGCGTACCGGCACTACTTCTGCGACGGCGGCAAGGGTCTGGCCGCCAACGAGCGGAAGCGCCTCACGCTGTACCGCGCGGTCGCGTCCTTCGTGCGCGCCTACGCCAACCTGGCCAACGAGATGACCGAGGCGGGCTACACCGAGGCCGAGCGGCAGACCATCCGGGACGAGGTGGGCCACTACGAGAAGGTCCGCCAGGAGATCAAGCTGGCCAGTGGCGACTACGTCGATCTCAAGGTGCACGAGCCCGCCATGCGGCACCTCCTGGACAACTACATCCGGGCCGAGGACAGCGAGGTCATTTCCAAGTTCGACGACATGACGCTCGTGGACCTGCTCATCCGGGACGGCGAGGGCGCCATCGGCAGCCTTCCCGAAGGGATCCGGGGCAGTCGCCGCGCGGTCGCCGAGACGATCGAGAACAATGTCCGCCGCCTGATCGTCGACGAGATGGCGGTCAATCCGAAGTACTACGAGAAGATGTCGGCCGTGCTCGATGCGCTGATCCAACGCCCGATTTCAGTTTCGGATCTGTTGCGATCATTGGACTTACG
>VXOC01000171.1 GCA_009840215.1 Gemmatimonadota bacterium
TACGTCTGGTTGGCTCGGAGATTTGTATAAGAT
Organism: Gemmatimonadota bacterium; assembly: GCA_009840215.1. Lineage (GTDB taxonomy): Bacteria > Gemmatimonadota > Gemmatimonadetes > Longimicrobiales > Gaopeijiaceae > Bin94. The sequence continues at coordinate 34 of VXOC01000171.1, forward strand.
CCAGGGCAGCGTCAGCGCCGGGCACCGCGTAGACATCCCGGACCTTGCCGCGGAAGATGAGGGGTAGGGGGAGCGTGCCGTCACCTCGCCGGGGTCGCGGGGCGTGTCGTGTCAGGGTGTGTCTCCCGATGGCTCTCACGTGAGGTGGCGAGCGCGAGTTCATCGGGCCGCACTGCAGCCACATCGATTAGTGACGGGTAGGAATATAGCGGATGTCGGAGGGGCGCGGCGCGGTAACCACCCGACCACGCTGGTGGAACCCTGAGTGGATGCAACTCCTTGCTAGAGCGTCTGGATTGTTCTGTCGAGCCGACCCGTGGCCCGCGGAGAGTCCGTGGGCGTCAGCCTCAGCCTCGATGAAGGGACAGCACAACCACCGAATGAATGCCCAGGTCATCGGTTTGAGAAGCCAATATGTAGTCCTGTCCGATCTCCCAGACCCTCAACCTGTCGCTTGTTCTCAGCCGGGTCACAATGGCCCCTGCAGAGTCGAAGACCGTCCACCGCACCAACTCTTCACCGGGCATGTCGTAGTCCCGTACCCACAGATAGCCAAGTGCATCCCCCACCACCCAGTCAAACATGGGTAGGTGAGAAGCCATCGGAGCGTCTTGATCCCTTCCCGGATTCTCATCGGCAAATGCCTTTCGGTGGCTATCGTCGGCGACGGTGGGAGCTCTGTTCCATCGGATGATTCGCTCCAGTGCACCATCCGTTCCATGCCCACGCAGTTCATAGGTGTCGTTGGGGCCAGCGATCACAGACGAATCCCATACGCCTGTTATCATCTTTCGAAAAAACCTGACCGGTCCGAAAAAACGAACGGCGCGGCTCGGAAAATGATACTCGGTATGTGGGTACGGCCCCACGACTGCCACACGATTGCCTGTCGCATCCCATAGCTCAACTGCCCCCCGTTGCCGCTGATACTCCTCGCCGCCACTGCGGCCGGTGAGGATCTCCTCAAACTCTGACGCGTCGAATTCGAACGCGACAACCCGCTCGAACACCAACCGGTCGTGCCCGATTGCACCACGCAGAATAAGCTCCGGCGCTTCACGCACTGTTACCTCGCGCCCGACCCTGCCGGTGGCGTCGAACACCGTGAGCCTTTGCAGCCTGCGGTCCCAAACCACCACGGAGTCGGCTCCGAGCATGTCCAGGCCACCTAACAAGCGAAACTCTCCCGGTCCCTCGCCTTCTCTTCCCCACGTTGCCATGTAACCCCCGGTTTCCCGGTACGCCCTCAGCATACTGCCCCCATCCGCGACAAGGATTCCGCCATCCGGCAGGCGAATCGCGCCGCCTATCCAGTCAAATTGGTATTCACGAGACGCCTGAAAACCCTGGCCTATCGTCAGGACTGGTTCTGCACGAATCGTCCAATTCACACCACCCATCGAATCGAGATTCTCCGAGATCAGCACCCCCATGCTGTCTCGAACCGCCATCCGGCCTTCGTGGCCCGCTCCCACCTCCATGTCTTCGGTGCATCCGGCGAGTGCCAACAGAGTCACACCGATCCACAGACAACTCCTGTACTCGTTTCTACTGGTCCCTGTACCCAAGCCCGACGCCACGCGGTGCTCGGCTACGGCGCGCCGGCCAACTTCTAGAAGCTGAACTCTGCGGCCTGACTCGTAGCATGGGCGACGAATATCCATAGTGAGGCGCATCTCCGGTCTCATGTGCTATTCCAAACAGTTGTCGCCGAACAGATAATCCCAAAAGGCCCCCAGGACATTGCGCTCGGTACGAATAGTAATCGTGCCCGAATCGGTCGTATCTGACGTCTGAGTGCAGACAATCGTGATTTGTAGAGTCCACAACCCCTCGATGGATGTTTCACACTCCCAACACTCTTCCATAGTGACTCCCTCAGGGAGACAGCCAGCAAGGTCATTACACTCTTCGTCGTCTGTCTCCTGTGCGCAAGCGGCGTTGGCACTGAACGTCGGCACGGCAAACGCTGATATCAGAATTGTCGCCGCCACAGCAATGAAACCATACGGGACGCGGGTATGCCGTCTTCCAAGTTGCGTCATTGTTCTCTTCGCTTATCTTTCCTAATTTGGGATGGTCGTACGGAGTCATTCGGACCCGAGAGATCTGCTAGTCCTTCTTTATCCTGTATTTGACAGTGATGCACCCCTCAAGCTCAAAATACAGGTCGTCCATCTCGCAAATGACAGTGTGACCCTCTTTCTGACATATCTTGGTCTGCATCACGGGCTCTCCGTCGTCGTTCTGTTCCCTCGCTTACGTCAACCGTGGCGCCTACATCGCAACTGACTACAGACCCGCCTCCGTCTTCCTCCTCGTCATCCTGCTCTGGAGTCGTCGGGTTGGCCGCTGGAGGGGCGAGCGGGCCGTGACTTGCGATGCCCGAGTCCGAACACGGGACGCTAGCAGGCCACGACGGTTCCGTGCTCATAGGAACGGTCTCGGCGGTCAGGGACCCAGCAGACGGTGGGGCCGAAACGGGGGCGGCCATGATTCCTGGAGCAAGGAGAGCTATCAGGCCGATAGCGAGTGTGAATAGCCGCGCTGGGAGAATCAGCGCCGGTGGGACTGGTGGGGCGGTGGAGTGGAATGAAGAGTGGTCTCTCATCGGGTGGCCTCCTTTGGCATTCGAGTGAGTTATTTGCCGCGGGCCACCAATCGGGGACCCTCGGCAAGTGGTCGATTGACCGCGTGGGTACAAGCTCGCCAACGCCCAACCGCCCGATAAGGGAAAAAAACCCCTCAATTGCCATGGGAAAACCCCACAGAATCCCCCTGAGACCGCATTTTCGGCGTCAAGAGCCCAACTTTGCCCCTGTCATACTCTCACATCGGCGGTCCCGCCCTCCGCCTCCCCC
>VXOC01000202.1 GCA_009840215.1 Gemmatimonadota bacterium
CCCCCGTCACCTCCCCGCGTAAGATCGTCGGCCGGTTCTGTTGTGTATAACCCCCCGGGGGCGGGGTTCTGGGCCCGGAGAGGGGCGGGGAAAGCGAGGGGACCTCCGAACAGGGCGACGGCAAGAAGGGTCGGAGAGCGATGTATACTCCACATGACATTAAGTAAACTTCTCATGACATGTTGAACTTGTCCTGGGCACCCCTGGGATGATGGATGGTCGGTCGCGGGCCGATATTCGCCGACGACCCCTGATGATAAGATAGGGGATGACACCGCTCCACCTCGACGCCCTCACGGCCCCGGGGGCCGCGCCAACGCGCAACATGCTGCTCCTGCACGGCATCTACGGCGCGGGGCGGAACTGGCGCACCGTCGCGCGCCGGCTCGTGACCGCGCGTCCCGGCTGGGGGGTCACGCTGGTCGACCTGCGTGCGCACGGGCGGTCGCCGCGGCTGGCGCCCCAGACGATCGAGGCGTGCGCGGCCGACCTGACGGGCGTGGAGGCGGAGCTGGGCGCCCCCGCCGACGCCGTGCTCGGCCATTCCTTCGGGGGCAAGGTGGCGCTGGTGCACGCGCGCCGGGCCGAGGCGGCGGCCCGCCAGCTCTGGATCATCGACTCGGCGCCGGGGACGGGGCGGCCGGCGGGGGGCGCGTGGCGGATGCTCGGGGTGCTGCGGCGCCATCCCGGTCCCTTCGGGAGCCGCGCCGAGGCGGCGGCCGCGGTCGAGGACGAGGGGTATTCGCGGCTGGTGGCCGCGTGGATGGCCTCGAATGTGCGGCGGGACGGGGTGGAGGGGTGGCGGTGGCGGCTGGACCCGGACGAGATGGAGGGGTACCTGCGCGACTACTTCCGGAGCGATGCGTGGGATGTGGTCGAGGAGCCCCCCGAGGGTGTGACGATCCACTTCGTGAAGGCGTCGGCTTCGAGCGTGCTGGACGCCGACGACGTGAAGCGCATCCGGGGGGCGGGGCGGCGGACGGGCCGCGTCTTCCTGCACGAAGTCGAGGGTGGACATTGGCTCAACACGGAGAACCCGGCGGCCCTCCACGAGTTGCTGGTGGCCAACGTGTAGGACGCCGGGTCAGTCCGTGTCCCGAAGCACCATGTACACCACGCCAGCACCCACCAACAGCAACGCGAAGACCCAGGCAAAGGTGGTATCGGTCACCGCCCCGCCCCATCCGGTCCTCCAGAGCACGATCAGGCCCGCGTAGCAGAGCACCAGCTCGACCACGCCGAAGACGATGATTCCGGCGCGCTGAGATTCCGGCAGCTTCCGCGCGATCAACGGCAGCGAAACCAGCGTCATCGCCGTCCAGGCCGCCAGTACGTAGAAGAACATCTCGCCAAGCCCTCCATGGTGTGATGTGACACCGGGCCCCCGCGCCCACATCCCGGCGCGGGGGCCCGTGCGGCGATCATTCGCACGATCGCCAACCCGGTCACCCGATCAGTGGTAGATCTGGAACCCGAAGTTGAAGTTCCGCGGGTACCCCAGGTAGACCTCGGCGTCGTCGGCCTTGTGGCTCAGGCTGCCGCGCTCGCGTTCGGCCGAATCCCGATACCCGTTGAAGCGCGAATTGTCCGTGGCGTCCTGGATGTAGATCGCGTCGAACATGTTGTAGCCATGAATGAAGAGTCGAACATTGCCGCCGAACGGCGCGGACATCTCGTCCGAGAGCCGGTACGAGACGTGGAAGTCGAAGACCGAATACCCCGGCGGCCGCCACGACTGGACGCCCGCATCGACATCGGTCGTCCGCGAGAAGGGGTCGAAGTTGGCGTAGTGCTTCCCGAAGGTCTTACCCTGGAGCCGCACGTAGAGGCCTCCGGACGGGAAGAGCGACAGGGCGTAGGCCATCTGGAACTGGGGCGCATCACCCACCAGCAGGTCCTTAACAAAGAAGGTGTAGTCCAGCGTCTCGGACTGCCGATCCTCGGCACTGTAGCTGCCCTGGATGTTGTCGGTGTGCTTCCAGTCGCCGAACGAGAGAGCGCCATCGAAGCGCATGAAGTCCGAAGGCTGGAAGGCGGCCTCCAGCTCGACGCCCATGTGGCGCGCGTCCATCCCGAGCATCCTGATCACCGCGTCGTCGCCCTCTCCGAAGAAGTCCCGGGCAAACCGTCGGGCGGTCCGGTCGTTCCACTGGGTGAAGTAGAGGTTGGCATCGAGCGAGAACCGGCGGCCCAGCGAGCGGAAGCGCGTCCCCGTCTCGAACGAGAGGAAGGTCTCGTTCTGTGGATTGTCGATCAGGAGCCCGTTGATGTCGTCGATCGCGCCGTCGAAGATCGGGACCTTCGACACCACGCCGGCGTTGCCGTAGACGGACCACTCGGGACCCATGTTGCGGACCGCGCCGCCCTTGATCTGATAGCCGGTGAGTCCCCCGCTGGTCAGCTCGAGTGGGGCGTCGCCCGGGCCCTTGGTGAAGAAGTCGGTGAAGTTGTACGCGTTCCGCGACCACCCGACCATCCCGTAGAAGGATCCGGCGGGAGAGGACTTCTCGGCCTGCAGGTGCACGCCGACCCAGTTGACGTCGTTCTCGTTGTGGTAGTGGATCTTGTCGCCCAGCCCGCGGTTGGCGTCCGCCTCCGTCCAGAAGTCGGAGTGGCAGTTCCCGCGGAAGCACCCGTTGAAGTAGTCGCCTCCCAGCAGGTCGCGCACCTCGCGGTAGTGTTCGATGGTCGCGGTCCGCCAGTCGATTCCGAGCTCGGTGTTCAAATCACCGCCGAACTCCTTGTGGAGCCTCGTGATGAACCCCCAGGTGTCCTGGTTGTTGACCGAGTTGCGCAGGATGCCGAACGAACCGGTGTTGCTGCCGCTGTTGCGGTCGATGGTGGCGTTCCAGTCCGCGAATCGCTGGCCGTATGTGTAGTCCCAACGCAGCGAACCGAACGTCCCCGTACCACCCCCTTTGCCGCCGGAGTAGTAGGCCACCGTGTTCGCGGTCAGCCCGTTCCCCAGGTTGGAGTACCAGTTGAGGTTCACCTGTGGCTTGTGGAAGTAGTTCTCACGTTCGTTGATGAAGTTCCGGCTGTGGCGGCTGAAGACCCCGTTGCCGGGCCCGGTGCTGGTGAACTGCCGTCCGCTGTAGCTGGGATCGACCCCATTGAAATTCGGGTTCCAGAACCTGCCCGCCTCGTTCGCGAAGCGGTCCAGCGCGGCAGGGTCATAGTCGTCCAGCGACGCGGCGAACTCCCGGTTCAGGGTGGCGATGTTGAGCTTGTACAGGTTGTGGCCGTGCCGCTGCGGGGCGCCGAGGGCGTAGAATTCAAGGCGGTTTCGGTCGCCCATCCTGTACTGCGAGGCCAAGTAGAAGGACCAGGCGTCGGTCCAGGTGCCGTCGATGATCCCGTCGCCGGTCTTGCGGGCCACCGAGGCCGTCAGGGCGAAATCCCCCACCGGGCCGGTCGAGGCGGTCATCGTCGTCTTCAGGAAGTTGCCGCTGCCGAACTCCTGCTTGAGGTTGTAGCCGGGATTCCTGGCGCTGGGGTCGGTGATCACGTTCAGCGTGCCGCCGATGGAGGGCGTGGCCAGGTTGATGGCGCTGAGTCCGCGCTGGAGCTGGATGCTGGTGGCGGCGTCGCCCAGTCCGTCCCAGTTCGACCAGTAGACCCACCCGTTCTCCATGTCGTTGACGGGCACGCCGTTGATCATGACCGCGGTGTTGCGCTGGCTGAAGCCGCGGACGTTGACGCGCGCGTCGCCGGCGCCTCCACCCTGCACGGTCGAGTACACCGACGGAGTCACGTTGAGAACCAGCGGCAGGTCACGTGACCCGAGCTGGGCCTGGATCTGCGCCTTCGACACGTCGCTGTAGGCCACTGGCGTCTTCCGCGGCTCCGCACGGTCGGCCAGCACCTCGAGGCTGCCGAGGGTCAGCGCCGACGGTACCATGGCGACATCGTGGGTCGTGGTCTCGCCGGACCTCACGCTGAGCTCCTCATCCTCGGCGCTGAAGCCGATCATCCGGACCACGACGTTGTAGGAGCCCGCGGGGACGTCCGTGACGCTGTAGCGCCCCCCGGTCTCGGTGAGGGCCCCGTACTGGGCTCCGGTCTCGGTGTGGGAGAGAACCACCTGGGCACCCGTCACGCCGGAGCCCTCCGCAGTTACCGTTCCCGATACGGTCCCCGTCTGCTGGGCGCTGAGCGGCAGCGCAAAGGCCAGCAGGATCGGTGCCATACGAAGTAGTTTCATCCTTCTCCTCCCGTAGGAATGTGGTGTTGGAGGGGCCTGCTGCCCGCTCCGAGTCGTTGTCCCACAGTCCGGCCGGCTGGAACCGGTACCGGCCTTCCCCACATCATACTACTTCGCTGGCGGTCGCGCAGTCACGCGACGGTAACGGGGCCGTGCCGGCACACGGGCGATCGGGGGCCCGGGACGGCCCCCGTTCAGCCCCATTTCGGCCACTGGACAGCCGTTCCGCATCGGTCTAGAATCCTTTCCGGCAACCGCCAACGCGCCGACGGGAACAAACCTGTAAGGGGTTCCGTTCGCGCATGCGGCCGGTGACAGCACCCCCGTTTCGGGCAGCCGGGGGTCGCTACAGGGAATCCACCGCGTCGACCGACCGGGCGGACGCGGTTTTCTTCGTTGCAACACAGGAGGATGGAAACGGATGATTTCGGTGGAAGGGGTGACCAAGCGCTACGGACCGATCGTGGCGGTGGACCGGGCCACCTTCGAGGTGGACAGGGGGGAGGTCGTCGGCTTTCTCGGGCCCAACGGCGCGGGGAAGACGACCACGATGCGAATGCTCACGGGCACGCTCCAGCCCGACGAGGGCGAGATCCGCTTCGACGGCACGCCCATCGGCGACGATCTCACCGCCGCCAAGTCACGGGTGGGCTACCTGCCCGAAGCGAACCCGCTGTATGACGACATGCTCGTCTGCGAGTTCCTGGAGTACGTGGCCCGGCTGCGCGGGCTCGATGCGGCGCAGACGCGCGCGGGGATCGGGCGCGCCGTCGAGGAAACCGGTCTGGAGGACGTCTTTTTCCGGCCGATCAACGAGATCTCGAAGGGGTACCGGCAGCGCACCGGGATGGCCGGGGCCATTCTGCACGAGCCCGAGATCCTCGTCCTCGACGAGCCCACCGAGGGGCTGGATCCCAACCAGCGCGTCGAGATCCGCAAGCTGGTGAACTCGCTCGGGACCGAGCGCACGGTGATACTCAGCACCCACGTCATGCAGGAGGTCGAGGCCACCTGCGACCGGCTGCTCATCATCTCCAACGGTGCGATCGCCGCCGACGGCACCGTCGCCCAGCTCATGGACGCGGCGCGAGGCGTGACCCGCTACACCGTCGAGGCCGAGGGGCAGGGGGTGGCCGATGCGCTGCACGGACTTCCCGGGGTCACGGATCACTCCTCGGAGCCCGTGGACGGACGTCTGCGCGTCCACCTGGAAGCAGGAGGGGACCATGAGCTCCGGCCCGAGATCTTCCGGCTCGCCATCGAGCAGGGCTGGGTGTTGTGGGAGCTGACGCGCGAGCGGGCCTCCCTCGAAGAGCTGTTCCACGAGTTGACCATGGAGCCGGCGGCCGGGGGGGACGAAAAATCGCCCCAGGGCGAGACGTCATCCCCGGCGGAGGAGGACGAGTCATGAAGAGCATGATGAAGCAGGTCCTCCTCATCGCCCGCCGGGAGCTGCGCAGCTTCTTCGACCAGCCCACCGCCTACGTGCTGGCGGTCGCCTTCCTGGGCCTGGGCCTCTACCTGTCCTTCCGGCAGCTCTACGCCATGCAGAGGGCGACGCTCAGGCCCTTCTTCGACCTGCTGCCGTGGCTTCTGATGATTTTCATCCCCGCCATCGCGATGAGGACCATCGCGGAAGAGCGCCGCAGCCGCACCCTCGAGTGGCTGATCGCGCAACCGCTCAGCGAGATCGAGGTGGTGCTGGGCAAGTTCCTGGGCAGCTGGCTGTTCGTCCTGATCACGCTCGCCGGGACGCTGCCAATGGCGCTCGGCGTCCTCTTCGTGTCCGAGGCCGACAGCGGCATCGTCTTCGCCCAGTATGTGGGAGCGGCGCTCCTCACCGCGCAGATGCTCGCGGTCGGGATCTGGGCCTCGGCGATCACACGCAACCAGATCACTGCCTTCATCCTGGGAGCGTTCACCTGCTTCCTGCTCGTGCTGATCGGGTCGCCCGTCGTGCAGATCGAGCTGCCGCGCTGGCTCGGCGGCTGGCTGCTCCAACTGTCCGTGATCAGCCACTTCGAGAACGTCGGGCGGGGCGTGATCGACCTCAGGGACCTTCTCTACTTCGCCTCCACCTGCGGCCTCTTCCTGCTGCTGGCGGTGGGCGCGCTCGGCCGCGAGCGCCTCAGCCTGAAGGGCGAGGCCTACAGCAGATTGCGGCTTGGGACCGGCGTGCTCGCGGTCGGAGTGCTCGTGCTCAACCTGCTGGGCGGCCACGTGCGTGGACGGCTGGACCTGACCGACGACAATCTCTTCACCCTTTCCGACGGCAGCCGCGAGATCCTGGGCAACCTGGACGACATCGTGAACCTGACCCTCTTCCTGAGCGATGACCTCCCGCAGGAGATCCAGGTGATCGAGCGGGACGTGAAGGATCTGGTGGCCGACCTGGAGGGCGCCTCCGACGGGATGTTGGCGGTCCGCGAGATCAACCCGGACGACGGCGACGAGAGCGAAGAGGAGGCTTCGTCGATGGGGATCATGCCGATCGAGTTCAACGTGATCGGCGACGACGAGTTCCAGGTCAAGCGCGGGTACTTCGGGCTCGCACTGACCTACGCCGACGCGCAGGAGATCATACCGGTCATCGACCGGGCCGACGACCTCGAGTTCCGCCTGGTCTCGGCGATCGCCAGCATGACCACCGAGGAGCGGCCCCGGCTGGCCTTCATGACCGGCTTCGGGGCGAAGGAGCCGTTCCACTATCGCGGGTTCCGCGAGTCCCTTGCCGACCGCTTCGATATCAGCTCCGTCAACATGGAGACCGACTCGGCCGCCACCCTCGACAACGACTCCATCGACGTGCTGGTCGTCGCGGCGCCCGAAACGCCTGTTTCGCCGGAGGCGGCCGACGCGATCGGCGGTTACCTGGACGCCGGGGGGGCGGCGCTCCTCCTCATCGAGCGGCACGCCTTCAACCCTCAGTCCCCTATGTCCATGCCCGTAACCAGCGGTCTGGAGGACATGCTCGCCGCACGCGGGGTCAAGTCGACCGGGGAGCTCATGTTCGACGCGGCGTCCGCGTCCCAGGTGCAGGTGCAGCAGGGAATCTTCAGGGTCTTCCGGCGCTATGCGCTTTGGCCCATCGCGATCCGCGGCAACAACCACGCCACCAACCGCGACCTCAACAACATCAACTTCGCCTGGGCGTCCCCCGTGACCTGGCAGGAGGACGACCCCACGGTCACACCGCTGTGGACCACCACCGAGAACGGCGGCGTGAATCCGGCCGGGTCCCCCGTCCAACCCGGGATGGAGCTCGCGGCCGCACAGGGCGAGCCGGGTGTCCACACCTTCGCCGTCGCGGTCGATCCGTCGCTGGCGGAGCCGGGCGAGGGGGAGAACGACGATGCGGAGGTCGCGACGGACCGGTCCGGCGGCCGCTTCATCGTCGTCGGCGACGGCGACTTCCTGGAAGACGGCTTCGTCCAGCCGAACCCGCAGAACCTCGCCTTCGCGGCCAACGCCGTGGACTGGCTGGTTCAGGACGAGGCGCTGATCAACATCCGTTCCAAGGACCGAACGCCCCCCGCGCTGGTCTTCGAGTCGGACAGCAGCAAGGGAGCGCTCAAGTGGACATCGCTGATCGGTGTGCCGGCGCTCTTCATCCTGCTGGGATTCGCGAGGGTGACGGGGCGCACGAAGCGCGCCGAACGACGCTGGCGCGAAGGCGAGGCGGAAGGCGGCAAGGAGGCCGACGATGAGTGACAAGACGCTGCGCGCATCGCTCTACTTCCTGGGGGCGGTGACGGTTCTGTACCTGCTGGTGACGGTGCTGAGGGACGGGGGCGCAGACGCGCCGGCTGCCGACTCCGGCCTGGCGGCGGTCCTGGCGGAGCTGGACGGGGAGTGGCTGACGCGCGTCGAGCTCGCCGGTCCGGAGGAGACCATCGAATTGTCGAAGGACGGCGGAGTGTGGACGGTGAACGGCTTCGACGCCGACTCGGCCGCGATCGCCCGTTTCCTGCGCGCCGTGGACGAGGTCGAGGTGAGGTCGGTTGCAGCCACCAACCCGGGCAACCACGAACGCATGGGGGTCACCGCCGGGGGCGCCTGGACCATGACCATCGACGGCGCCACGACGGTGCTGCTCGGCAACAGCGGAAACCGCTACCGCACCTTCTACGCGCGCCTCCCCGAGGCCGACGAGGTGAGCCTGGTCGAGGGGGATCTTCGCTCCGCCGCGACGCGCTCGCTCTTCGACTGGCGCAACAAGGTCATGGTGCGCGCCGACACCGCGGCCGTGATGAGCATCCGGGTGACGCGGGACGGAACCACCACCGCGTACGAACGGCAGGACTCGGTCTGGACGGTGGACGGCGAAGAGGTGGAAGGAGTCACCATGCGCGACCTGCTTCAGGAACTCGCGGGGTTGCGCGCGAGCGGCTTCGCCCCGCAGGATGCCGTGATGCCGGAAACGCCGGACCGCTCCGTTCTGGCCCTGGACGCGGACGGGAACGAGATCGCCTCCGTGCACCTTGCGGAACAGGAGAGCAATTTCCGCGCGTCCTCGCCGGCGAGTCCCTACATCTTCGAGATCGCGAACTTCAGAGCCGATCGGATCGCCCCGGAGCCGCCCGGAGACGGCTGACGGGGGACGGCCGGCAAGGAGGCCCCCGGATGAGACAGAGCACCACCTACGACGCCATCGTCGTCGGTTCGGGGGCCGGTGGCGGGATCGCCGCCTTCATCCTGGCGACCTCGGGGCTCCGTGTCCTCATGCTGGAAGCCGGACGCGACTACGACCCGCTCCGCGAAACCCCGATGTTCCAGCTCCCGAAGGACGCGCCGCTGCGCGGAGCGGGCACGCCGGAAAAGCCCTTCGGATTCTACGACGCCACCGTGGATGGCGGCTGGCAGGTGCCGGGCGAGCCGTATTCCGTGGCCGAGGGGTCTGAGTTCATGTGGTGGCGCTCCCGAATGCTCGGGGGACGGACCAACCACTGGGGGCGGATCTCGCTCCGCATGGGTGAATATGACTTCAAGCCCCGCTCACGTGACGGTCTCGGCTTCGATTGGCCCATGTCGTACGACGACGTGTCGCCATATTACGACAAAACGGAGTCATTGATCGGTGTCTACGGCTCCAACGAGGGGCTGGAGAACACGCCGAACTCGTCGCCGGGCGTGCTGCAGCCTCCACCGGCGCCCCGGGCGTACGAGCTTCTTACCCGGAAGGCGTGCCGCCGCATGGGGATTCCGGTGATCCCGGCCCACCTGGCGATCATGACGCAGACCCAGGACCCTGACCGGCTGCCCGGCGAGCTCTTCCCCGACAACGAACTCGCCCGCCGCGTCACCGCCGACTCCATGCGCGGCCGCGCGGCCTGCTACTGGGCCACCCCCTGCGGCCGCGGCTGCTCGATCCGCGCCAACTTCCAGTCCACCACCGTACTCCTCCCCCCCGCCCTCGCCACCGGCAACCTGGAGGTCCGCACGGGTGCCATGGTGCGCGAGGTCACCGTCGACGCGCAGGGACGCGCCACCGGGGTCCACTACATCGACAAGGCCACGCTGCTGGACGAATTCGCCGCGGCGCGCGTGGTCGTGCTCGCCGCGAGCGCCTGCGAGTCCGCGCGCATCCTGCTCAACTCCACGAGCAACCTCTTCCCCGACGGGCTGGCCAACTCCTCGGGCCTGGTGGGCAAGTACGTCATGGACACCGTCGGCGCGGGCGTCTATTCGCAGGTTCCCGCGCTCGAGTCGCTGCCCCCGCACAACGAGGACGGCGCCTCGGGCATGCACATGTACATGCCGTGGTGGCTCTACGGCGAGCAGCTCGCGGGGCAACTCGACTTTCCCCGCGGCTACCACATCGAGTTCGGCGGCGGGCGGCGCAGTGCGCCCGGTTTCGGCGCCTTCAGCGGGCTCGAGCCGCTCACTCAGGGCAGCTACGGCCAGCGCTTCAAGGACGACTGCCGGCGCTACTACGGCAGCTTCGTCGGCTTCGACGGCCGCGGCGAGATGATTCCCAACGAGGACTGCTACTGCGAGATCGACCCTGACAAGGTGGACCGCTACGGCATCCCCGTGCTCAAGTTCCACTGGAAGTGGGCCGATCACGAACTCAACCAGGCCCTGCACATGCAGCGCACCTTCGCCGAGATCGTGGACGAGATGGGGGGGACGCTTCTGAGCACGGTGCAGACCGACGGGGCCAGGGCGATCTCGAAGGGTGGCCAGATCATTCACGAGGTGGGCGGCGCGATCATGGGCGACGACCGGCGGAATTCGGTGCTGAACCAGTACTGCCAGTCGTGGGACGTGCCGAACCTGTTCGTGACCGACGGGGCGCCCTTCGTGTCGAACGCGGACAAAAACCCGACGCTGTCGATCATGGCGATCGCGTGGCGGGCGAGCGACTACATCGTGGAGCAGCTCGGGCAGAGGAGCATCGGATGAGTGACGAACGGGTGGCAGGTCGCGGACGCTCGGGACCGGACCGAACCGCAGCGGCCAAACCGGACGGCTCGCACGACGGGCCAGCGGCGGCGCAGGGTCCGAAAACCGATCAGCCGGGGCGGCTCGCGATGCAGCCGGAAGACTCAAGTGAGGCGAATGCCAAAGGCACGATGACCCGCCGCGGGGCCCTCAAGGTGATTGCCACGACCGCGGCAGCGGGCGCGGTGGCCTCGTGCGCACCGGAAGACGCCGTCCGCGGCACCGATTCCGCCCACGAGTCGCTCTCCGGCTTCGAACCCGTCCCCCCCACCAATCCCCGCGCTGCCGGCACCCTGACCGATCCCGACATGCTGTCCCCCGTCGTCCCCTGGGAGATGGTCCTCACGGACGAGGAGATGCGCCAGGTCGCGGCCCTGGCCGACGTGATCATCCCGGCCGACGACCGGTCGCCCGCGGCCAGTGCGGTTGGCGTGCCCGACTACATCAACGAATTCGTGTCCGCCCCCGCCCACAAGGACCAGTTGACCCAGTTGCGGGGGGGGCTGGCATGGCTCAACCGGACAGCGCAGGAACGTTTCGGCGCGGTCGACTTCTCCGCCCTCGCGACAGTCCAGCGGCACGAAATCTGCGACGAGATCTGCTTCGAACCGAACGCGCCCGAGGCGCTGAAACCGCAGGCGCGCTTCTTCGACGGCTTCCGAGACTGGGTCTCGACCGGATTCTGGACCACCGAGGAGGGGATGCGTGATCTGGGGTACGTGGGGAATGTGCCGGTGCCGAGCTGGGATGGTCCACCGGCAGAGGTGCTGGAGCGGCTGGGGCTGGCGGGGGAGGATCTGGGCTGAAGGGGGTTGACGCCGGCGTCAGCGTTCCCCTGGATCGCTCCATCCGGCTACATTGCCTTGACGATTTGTCCCTGACGCCTGGGAGAGAGCATCGTGATCACGCGGCTACGGCTGACCAATTTCAAGGCATGGCGGGAGCTCCAGGTGCGGTTCGCTACCGTTACGGGTGTCTTTGGTGCTAACAGTGCCGGCAAGAGCAGCCTGATTCAGTTCCTACTGTTGCTCAAGCAGACCCGCGACGCCACAGACAGGCGCATCGTTCTCGACTTTGGAGGGCCGGAAAGCCCGGCCAACCTGGGTAGCTACCGCGAAGTGGTCCATGGCCGGGATTCCAGCGCAGACATCAGCTGGGAGCTCGCGTGGACGTTGCCCATGCGGCGCCGGCGGATCACCGCCCAGTCGGCGGACGGCAAGTCGGTTGAGTTCACGGGTCGGGAGATGGCCACGTCCTGTACCGTCGGCCTGTCGCGAACCACGGGATCCACTCTTTCCGCACGCCTTTTGAGTTACCGGATCGGCGAGTCAACCTTCCAGCTCCGCGCGAACGCAGGAGGAACCGGGGGGGGCTATACACTCGAGGTTTCCGGTACGCTCCCCACCTTCGATCTCAAGCGAAGCCAGGGGCGTCCGTTCCGGATTCCCGCACCCGTCAAGACTCACGCGTTCCCACAACAGGTCAGGTGGTCCTACCAGAACGCCGATTTCCTCAACGATCTGGAGGTGGCCTACGAAAGCCTGATGGATCGCATTTTCTATCTGGGGCCACTCCGGGACTACCCCCAGCGGCAGTACTACTGGAGTGGCGCGAGTCCAGCGGACGTGGGATCCCGCGGCGAACGTGCGATCGACGCGATCCTGGCAGCCACCGCGCAAGGGAAGAACCGTCAACTCAAGCCCCGCGCTCACAATCAGCCGTTTCAGCAAGTGATCGCGCACTGGCTCAGAGAGCTGGGGCTGGTCAACCGGTTTTCGATGGAGGAGATCGGAACCGATTCCAACCTGTATCAGGCACGCGTATCCGCCAATTCCGCGGTGACATCGACCACTCTAACGGATGTGGGATTCGGTATCTCGCAGGTCCTGCCGGTACTCGTACTCCTCTACTATGTCCCGGAGGGCTCCGTACTCCTGCTCGAGCAACCGGAGATCCACCTGCACCCCGCCGTGCAGAGCCGTCTGGCTGACTTGTTTCTGTGTGTCGCCAAGCACCGGAACCTCCAGATCATCGTCGAGTCACACAGCCAACATTTGCTTCAGCGGCTTCAACGCCGCGTCGCCGAAGGCAAGGTACACGTCCCGGGAAAGGGGGCCACGTCCCCATTCAAGATCTCGTCGGACGATGTGCGTCTCTACTTTTCGTCGGTGTCACGCGGCCTGGGAAAGCTCGAAGATCTTCATCTCAACCACTGGGGCGAGATCGAGAACTGGCCCGACGGCTTTTTCGGCGACGAGATGGAGGAGATCGCTGCGATTAGCGCGGCCACGCTTCGGCGCAAGCTGGCGGACACGTCGCAGTGACCGGCAGGTCGGTCGTGGATACCAACGTGCTCGTCGCGGCCAACGGTCGGGACACCCATGTAGACGAACACTGCCAGCTGGCTTGCGTGGACGAGCTGGCTCGGCTCGCCCGCGAAGAGCTGGTGTGTGTGGACGACAGGGGGCTCATCATGCGCGAGTACGAGAAAAGGACCAGCCGCAAGGGTCAGGCAGGGCCTGGGACCGTCTTCTACAAGCGGCTCTGGGAGAAGATGGGCGACCCAAACAGGGTCTACCTGGTTCCCGTTGAGCCTCGGGATCCGGAGGGTCGAGATTTCAGCGACCCGGTCCTCCCATCGAACAATCTGAAGAAGGATGCGAAGTTCCTGGCCGTCGCCCTGAAGGCTCAAGCCGTGATTGTGAACGCCGCCGACTCCGACTGGGCCGAGCATCATGACCTGACCGACCGGCTGGGTGTCGGCGTGAGACAGCTGTGCCCTCAACACGCGATCCGAACCGGGAAATCGAACGGCGACCATGCCCCCCCGTAGCCTGAAGTACCCCCGCACCCCCTACTGGCCGTATTCCCCAACCATCGGCCGCGGTGACACGGTCCACCCCGATCCCGAACGGTTCGTGGGCCGCCCGGTCGTTGTGACCGAAAAGCTCGATGGAAGCAATGTCCTGATCCACCGGGGGAAGGTCTACGGACGCTCGGTCACAGACGAGGCGGCCAACAAGTGGTTGGCGATGGTCAAGAAGCACCATGCCTGGAAGGTCACCGAGCCGGATGTCTATCTCTACGGCGAGGACATCTACGGCGTGCACAGCATCGAGTACGGTGCCGTCAAGGAGATGGAGACGTTCTACGCCTTCGCCCTGCGGGATGGGAAGGGAGACTTTGGATCCATGACGGCCCTGGAACGATTCGCCGCTGAACGGAGCATACCCGTCGTCCCGGTCATCTTCCGGGGCGTGTTCGCCTCCGTTGCCGAGATGCGGGTGTTTCTGGAGCGCGAGCAGGCGCAGCGATCCGTGCTCGGTGGCGAGCGAGAGGGCATGGTCGTGCGGAATGCCAAGGGGTTCCCCGCAGCCGAGTTCGCGCGCAACGTCTGCAAGAGCGTGCGCCGGGATCACGTCCAGACGGATCAGCACTGGACTCGCAACTGGCGGCCCTGCGCGCTGCGCCGCGACTAACTTCACCGTTCCTCCACCCCCATCCCCCCGTTCAGGATCTCCACGTACTCGTCGTACACGAACAGCCGGCCACGTCGCTTCCCCGTCGTTTCCCGAACGATCCCCCTGTCGACCAGAAGGTGCATGGCCGACGATGCGGCCGAGAAGGAGAGGTTCGCGCGCTCCGCCGCCGCGGTAATCGACAGAATCGGTCTCGCCCGGAGCGCCGCATAGACCCGCAGGGCCGAACCGGCACGTCGCCCTGACCCTTCGACCACGCGTCGGTGGCTCGCGAACCGCTCGAGGAGCCGCCTGTACGTGTGCACCGCCCCCTCCGCAGTGACCCGAACCCCTTCGAGAAAAAACTCCAGCCATGCTTCCCAGTCACCCGTTTGCCGCACCTCGTTGAGGAGTTGGTAATAGGTGCTCTTGTGTTGCTTGAGATAGAGGCTCAGGTAGAGCAAGGTCTCCCGCAGCTCGCCGGCGTGCAGGAGCAGAAGGGTGACGAGCAGGCGTCCCACCCTGCCGTTTCCGTCCCGGAAGGGGTGGATTGTCTCGAACTGGGCGTGCGCCAGGGCTATACGGACCAGCGTGGGCAGCCTGGCGTGGAGGAAGAGTTTCAGATCTCCCATGCACCTCCGCACGGTGTTGTGCGGCGGGGGCACGAAGGACGCGTTGCCCGGCCTGGTTCCCCCGATCCAGTTCTGTGACCGACGGAAACGCCCCGGATCCTTGCTGCTCCCGCGTCCCCACGGCAACAGGACCCCATGGATTTCCCGGATCAGCCGGTTCGAAAGTGGAAACCCCACCGCGAGCCGGTGGCGGCCGTGTTCGAGCGCGGCGACATAGTTCGACTGTCTCGATCACGTTGTCGAGTGGAGCACCGGGGACTCCCTCGGTTTCGAAAAGGAGAAGGTCGGACAGGGACGACTGGTTGCCCTCGATCTGCGACGAAACCACCGCCTCCTTCCGGGTGTAGACGTACACGAAGAGCGCGCGGTCGGGCAGCAGCGTCGACATTCCATCCAGGCGACCCAGACTGATCGCGGCCTCCTCCAGCGTCGAACGTAGCGGTCCGTCCAGCACGAGCGGGGGGTTGGGCGGCAGCGGCTCGGGCACGAAGGCCTGCACTCGCTCACCGCCGGTCACGGTGATTTCGTATCGTCCCGTGTGGCCTCGGTGCATGTCGGTTCCGATCCTTCGTTGTTTCGGAAAAGCGAATAGCGAATCACGTTATTCTTTGTTAGACACTAAAACAGAATAACACTCCATCGCCGTGAGGGTAACACCGACAAGGTGTGGAGGTGCGGTGGCCCCCCGGCGGTTCACGCGCATTGAGGTGCGCCACTGTCGCTCGGCCTATTATGATTCCTGGATCGACGAGAGTCGCTATTATTTTTTGCACTCCAAATCATAATAAGCCATGCGAAGAGCCCACTTTACCGTCAGAAACACACCCCCCGACCACTTCATCGCCGCCTGGATCATTGTCGCGACGGGCTGCGTTGCCACCCCAAAGGACCCCGATCCCACCCTCCTCGAAGCCATCGACTGGTACACGGGCGTCGCCGGCACCGTGGACGACCAGCGCGCGCGCGCACTTCTTGAAGAGGCGGCGGCAGCCGAAGGACCGCTCTCCGTGATGTGGCTGGCCCGCGTGCACTCTACCGGGCGCATGGGGTTCCCCCGCGACGAGGAGCGGGCGCGTGACCTGGCCGAGTCGGTCATCCGTGACGTCCAGCGTGCCGCGGAGTCCGGGGTGCTCGAAGCGGTGTTCCGCATGGGCACAGCCTACGACGAAGGGCTCGGCAAGCCGGTCGATGCCGTGCTGGCGGCTTCGTGGCACCGCCGCGCCGCCGAAAGGGGACATGTGCTGGCGGCCCACAACCTGGGCAACGCCTACTCGGCCGGCCGCGGGGTCGAAGAGGACCCGGCGCAGGCGGTGGAGTGGTGGACCCGGGCCGCCGAAGAGGGTGACGCGATCCCGCAACTGCGACTGGGCGAGGCCTACGAGGCCGGGCGGGGGGTTGCGCGTGACCTGGAGCGGGCGCGGGAATGGTATGAACGCGCCGCTGCGGCGGGGAACCGGCAAGCACGCGAAGCCCTGGAACGATTGGGACGCTGACCGCACTCCCGTCACCGGCGCCACCAACGATCACCGACCGCTACGGTATCTTACTGCAGTATCGACCTGTTTCCCACCTCTCGGTCCTCCCTTCGTGACTAGGTCCCTCCCCTCGTGACTCAACCCCCCACCTGCGACCTCGCCGTCATCGGCGCCGGTTTCGCCGGCCTGGCCTGCGCCCGCCGGGCGGTCGAGCGGGGCCTCTCCGTCCTGGTCCTGGACCGGAAACGCGAGCCGGGGGAACGCATCCACACGACCGGCATCCTCGTGAAGGAGGCGTGGGAGGAGTGGGCGGCCCCTGACGAGCTCGTTCGCAAGGTCAGCCGGGTGCGCGTCCACACGCCGAGTCACCGACACGTCGAACTGAACCGCGAGGACTACTTCTTCCTGGCCACCGACACGGCCGGGTTGTTACGCCATCTGGTGGAAGAGACCTGCCGTGCGGGCGCCGAGATTCGCTTCGGCCAAAAGTACACGGGGGCAGCCAATGGCGGGACTCGCCTGGATCTCGACGGGGTCGGTGTGTCGTGCCGGTTCCTCGTTGGCGCCGACGGGGCGCGGTCCATGGTCGCCGAGAGCATGGGGCTCGACCGCAATGAGCGGCTATTGAAGGGTGTGGAGTGGGAGTTCGAGCCTCTGGACAGCGTGGGCGACTGCCTGCACTGCTTCATCGACCCGGAGTCCGCGCCCGGCTACATCGGGTGGGTGGTTCCAGGGGTCGGCATCACCCAGGTCGGACTGGCCGTCCATCGCAACGCCCGCGCCGACATGCAGAAGCTCATCGCCCGAATCGACCCCCTCTTCGGATTGTCCGGCAGACCTGTCGTGGGCAGACGCGGCGGCGTCATTCCTATCGGGGGCCTGCTGCGCAACTTCTACGGTGACCGTGTCCTGCTCATCGGCGATGCGGCGGGAATGGTGTCCCCGCTGACCGCCGGCGGAATCCACAACGCGTACCGGTACGGCAGAGTCGCCGGGGACGCGATCGCGGACCACCTCGAGGCGGGAGGGCCGCACCCCGGCCGGGTTGTTCGGCGGGCCTATCCGAAGCACCGATGGAAACGCGCCGCCCGCTGGAGCTATGATCGCCTCCCGGTCGCGAGGGCGCTGGAGGCGGGACTGCTGACGCGGGGACTGTTCAGGAAGCTGGCGGGGAAGGTGTTCTTCGACCGGTTTGTGTGATGGGCGGAGCGGTTCTTGCGGGACGTGGAAGAGGCGGTCGCAAGTCATCGTTTCCGGCTCCCGGCTCATGGCACCGCGGCCGGGTCGGATGGGATATTGTGGAATGACACCGAAGAACGCGATTCGGGCCGCCCTCAGGCCGATCTACATCCGCGCCAGACTGGTCGAGGAGCGGCTGCGGAGCGGCGTGACATGGTGGCCGCTCGCCCCCGGCTTCATCGCCGACCCCTATCCGTCCTACCGGCGGCTCCGCGAACTCGACCCGTTTCACTACAGCATCCTCACACGGCTGGTCGTGGTATCCCGCTTCGCCGACGTGGACCGCATTCTCCGGGATCACCGGAACTACTCGAACAACCTGGCGAGCGCGCGTCACGCTCGCGGCATCGTGGCGACGCGCAAGAAACTCAAGCCGAGCATGCTCGCGCTGGACCCGCCCGACCACACTCGCCTGCGCGGGCTCGTCAGCCGGGCGTTCACGCCCCGTTCGGTCGCGGAATCGGAGGATTTCATCCGAGCCACCGCACACCGCCTTGTCGACATGGTGGACGGGACCGATGAGTTCGACTTGATGAGAGACTTTGCGGCGCCGCTTCCCACGATCGTGATCGCGAGGATGATCGGCGTTCCCGAGAGGGACCTGGGCCGCTTCAAGGTGTGGTCGAGCCGCCTGGCGCGTGCTTTGGAACCCATTCTTCCAGCGGACGAACAGGCGCAGGTCTACCGGACCCACCGCCAACTCGCTGAGTACTTCAAGGCGATCGTCGAGCAGCGCCGCCGCGCGCCCCGTGACGACCTGGTCTCGCGGCTTGTTCAAGCCGAGGAGCAGGGCGACAGGCTCACCCGCGACGAGACGATCGTGATGCTCCGCCTGCTCCTGTTGGCCGGCAACGAGACGACCACGAACCTGATCGGCAACGGTGTTCGGGCCCTGTTGCTACACCCCGGCCAGCTGGCGTTGCTGCGCGAGCAACCGGAACTGCTCCCTGCGGCTGTCGAGGAACTGCTGCGCTACGATTCGCCGGTCCAGCTCGACATGCGGATTGCACGGCACGGTCTGGAGGTCGGGGACTCGGCCGTGCCGTCGGGCACGTTGATCGGCCTGCTTGTCGGCTCCGCCAATCACGACCCGGAACGTTTTCGGCGGCCTGACGAACTCGACATCACGCGGTCCGACCACGGAAACATCTCCTTCGGACGCGGCATCCATCACTGCCTGGGTGCCCCGCTCGCCCGCCTGGAGGGGAGAATCGCGCTGGAGGTATTGCTGGAGCGCTTCGACGGGATCGGGTTCGGAACACGACGGCCGACCTACCGTCGGAGCATCGTGCTGCGCGGGCTGGAGCACCTGGACGTCAGAGTGCGTCGGCGCGACCGCGGCTAGAACCAGACTACATCCGCCTCACCAAACCGCTACCCGAAAGCCCATCTCGAGCCGCTGGCGCTCGAACAAATGGACCGGCGGTATCCGCAACGGCGGCGGGACCTGTGATCCAGGGACCGTTACCTGTTCCCACACGTCGGTGCGAACGAACGCACCGACGATCGCTCCGACGGGTCCGGTGATGAGAACGCCGGCGGACACGAGCGCGATTCCTGGTGCGATCAGAAAGAGCATGCAGAATATGGTGAGAACTGCGTTGTCACCCATCGACGGGTCATCAAGGCACGTCTTGATCAGCTGGATTCCCGGGTAGACCAGAAGCGTCGCTCCAACCAGGTAGCCCTCGATCCACGCCCTCTTCCGGCCCACGCTCCGCTCCAGTTTCACCAGATCGCCGAACAGAAGCGAGTACTCGCCATCCTCATGGCCGAGCTGCAAGCCACGCTCACTCACCGCGACGACCTCTCCGACCATCGTCTCGTCGGCCAGAGAGGCGCGAACCCTGTCGCCCACCGCCTGGGCCTCCATGCCGGAACCCCACAGCGCGAGTGCCACAAGAGGGGATACGATGGTCATTTTCGCTTGAGCTGTCGTCATGGGGTGGCCTTTCCGGCTCGCCAAAGCGGCCTCAGGGCATCGAATCGATGCGCCAGTCCATCGTGTCGTCAATGTTGGTGGCGGCAAAATTCCCCTTGGTGACCTCGCGGGTGCCGCACAGCCGGCTGATGCCGTCGGATTCTATCAGGCAGGCCAGGCCCAAGCCGTCGTCCTCGACTACGAACGTCTCTTCTCCCACGGAACATTGCTGACCGGGACCAAGCACCTGCCCTACGCTGCAAGCATCGCCCGGCTCCACCATGTCGTCGCCCCCACAGGCGGCAAGGTACGCGGCGGCGGTGAACGCGAGGACGCCGCACGCAAGGCTCACGAATGGTACACTCGCTTGGGATCGACAATTCGACATCACTGACTCCTTCCTGACTTGGGATTCACAGTTCGCAAACACATGGTCTTGCGGGGGCGACAGGGCCGAAATCACGGACCCGGCGCGGAGTGTGGAGCGCACAGCAGAACTCACCCACCCGTAAGGACAACTCCGGCCTGCAGGGTCAGGACCCTGCTCCTTATCGTTCCGCTACCGTCGCCGTCGTCCATGTTGGTCAGCCCGAGGTTGTATAGCGCACCCAGGGAGACGCCCAATCTTGCGGACAGTCCGATCTCCAGGCGGGCTCCACCGGCCAGGCCCAAGTCCATGGATTTCGGGCCGTCGTCGCCACAGTCTTCGCTCAGACTCTCGCCCATGAAACTGGCGGACGCCTGGCAGGATAGCTTGAAGGCCAGGGCGGGGCCGGCCAGCAGGTGCACCGATGCCCGGTCGCCGCTCGACAGCGGGATACCTGCCAGCGCGGTAAACTCGAGATAATTGATTTCCGTGGTGATGTCCGCGCCGAACACATTGGCTGAAAGGCCTTTCTGGGAGTAGGCGGCACCCAGGTGCAGTCCCAGTCGCTCCGACATCGGGATGCCGGCGCTCATCCCGATCGCCAGCCGCGTGACCGACTCCGGGCTCACGCCTTCGTCTTCGGACAGGGCCACCGACGCCATGTTCAGCCCACCGGAGATAGTGACGGTGGTCTGCGCCAGCGCGGCGGCAGGCACCGACGGAGCGAGGGTCGTCGCAGCCAGCGCGAGGACGATCGTTCCGAGATGATTCCTGATCATTCCATTCCTCCTGCGGGTTAAAGGGCCAGATGGTTGAAGCGATTCCAGCGTTGGGGAGGCCGCCCTCCCAGCCAGCTGGCGGTCGCCCGGATCTTGTAGTCTATTCGTGACAGTTCACCAACCGCGTCCCCTGTTTTGGGGACGGTTGCCGGGGGATGCGGACGGACTTGCCGCGGAGGAATCCCGGTCATCGGAAGCGTTTCCGCAGGCCTTCCAGCGACATGAGCCTACGCACCAGCTCGGTCTGCTTCCGGATTCCCAGCTTGCGGTAGATCCGCTTCAGGTGCGTCCGAACGGTGCTCTCCGCGCAACCCTGTGCGTGTGCCAAGCCGGCCACCGTCTGGCCAGTGGCCAGCGCCGCCGCCACCAGGCTCTCCGCAGGCGTCAAGCCCAGGACGGTAGCTACCAGGTCCGGATCCACCCGCGGCCGGGCCACCGGGTCGACCAGCAGCACCAGTGCTCCCAATTGCCAGGCAGGACAGTCCGCAGCCGTTTCCCGTACGGGATGGATTTCAAGGACCAAGGGTCCTGAAGCCTCCCGGCGCGTGATTTTCATTGAGCCCCCGGCGCCCTGAAGGCCGGACGGAGGCAACGCTTGCGCCAGCAAGCGCTGCAGCTCCGCGTGCTCTTCCCGGTGCCGGGCAACCAGGGCGCCCCCTCGGTCGCAAAGCCCATCGCGCTTCAGCAGGACGCCCTGGGCGCGGTCGTTCGCTTCCCGAATGCGCCCGCGGCGGTCCAGCTGGATAATCCCCAACCGCCGGGATTCGAGCAGTTCGGTCAGCGACGCCCCCAACGCCCTGGCATCGGCCATCGCGCACCGGACACGTGCGAACTGGCACAGGTGAGGTGCCAGACGCTTGACGGTTCGAATCTGATCGTGCCCCCAACCCGTGCGTTCGGTCGAGTTGCCGAAGGACAGGACGATCCCGTGCCCGTCCAGCCCGTCGAGCCCCATGAAGAGGCCGTTCTCGTTTCCGTTGGCACACCGGAACTCATTGTATGCGGCGGAGGTCTTCTTCTCCTGGTCCGTGTAAAGGTCCGACTTGAAGACCAGTTCGCCGTCGCGAAGTCCGTGCAGTCGTGGAATCGCCTCGTCTCGCGGGAAGTAGTCGCGAAAGTACGTTTGCTCGTGATCCCGGCGACGTTGCGTACCCACGAAAAACCGAGCCAGGTGGATTCCGGGCTCGCCCCCCGTGCCCACATCCGCGTATGTCAGGCTGTGGCCGTTCGTCCGGATGGCGTCGTGGATCAGGCCAGCCACCGATTCCCACCCGGCATCCGCCAGCGCCGCCCTGTACAGATTCTCCAGAACGCGCTCGAACCTATCCTCTGCGGACATCCCTTCCTCCGGCGTTCCGAGTGGTTTCCGCAGCTCCGAACTGGCCGTGGCATTGATTGGAGGGGCAACTTAGGCACGCAATCCGGATCGCGCCACAAAGTGTGGGAATCCAACTTCAACGCGGGATCGCCGGTCAAGCGGTTGGGGGAAGGGGTGGGAAAGCGCTTTCAGACTCGGTGCCGATGTCAACTTCACATGACATAATGACAAGCAGGGTTGTCATGTGATCACCTCCGCCACGCCGCGGCACCGGGTATCCCGCGGCTGAAGAGCACCTCCAGACCGTGTCCGGGTGCGAACGCGGCTGCCGTGCCCGGATCCGACAGGTCCCGCAGGATGCCCCGCACCTGCCCGGTGCGCGGGTTGCGCAGGATGGCCATCGGGAGATCGGAGTCCGCGTCGAGCGTGACCGACCCGCCGGGCCCCGCAAGCGTGATGGTGGCAAGCGCGCCGGCCCAGCCGGACTCCACCGGGAGCACGAAGGCGAAGGATGAACTCCCGTCGCCATCGGCCACCACGGGCATGGCGAAGCTGAGGGAGAAGAGTGCTTCGCCTCCGCCGGTCCGCCCGGTGAGCCGGTAATCGCCGCCGGCCCGCGGCAGTTCGGGCCACGCGTCCACAACGAACGCGGGTTCCAGAAAGGGGACGCTGTCCGCTCCCACGCCGCCCCACAGGAGGAGGGATTGGGACGATCGGGCCGCGACCGCTGCTTCGTGCGTACCCTCGGCCACCAAGCGGTAACGTAGCGCCGTGGTGAAATGGTAGTCACTGATCCAGGATGGTTGACAGTACCCCATCACATCCTTATGGAAGGGCGGCACCAGCCTGCCGCCGTCACCAAAGTCGTAGCCCCAGTTACCCAGGGAGCCGTCCGGATAGGGATACGAGGGATCCGGGTTGGGTGTGCCGCACGGTGCATGGAAGAGACTCATGTTGTGGCCGAGTTCGTGCGTAATGGGTGCCAAGCCGGTCGCAGAGACGGCAACAAAGCTGTACCGGCCGCCGACCACGGCGAACCCGGAGGCCCCGTTGACCGGCTCAGTCATCATCCCCATGAAATGACCTGTTCCACCCTCCATGGCCCGAATGGCACGGACGTTGGCAAACAGGTCGAACGCATTGTTGCTCGAGCTTAGAACCGGTTCGTGCGCGGCCACATTCAGATCGCCTACCGGAAGCAGCGTGCGCGTTCCTTCCAGCATCTCGTGATTCTCGGGGTCTGCGGCCATGGCCTCGGCCAGCTCCACGATCGACGAATCATTCGTCTCGGCCCAGATGAAGGGGATCAGCGTAAGGTCGAACAGCGGCATGGCACGGACATCCAGCGCTAGGCGGCCCGTTTCCGGGATCCGCTCCACGACCCCCAGCGCCGGGTCCAGCGTCCCGTCCGGGTCGACCTCGATCACCACCTCAAGGCCCGGCTGGACCACATGTCCCGGAATCTCCGCGTTGGCCGACTTCGACAGACTGCCCTCGTCCACCTCGAGCGGAATGGGATCGGACTTGCCGGGGATGTTCTCGACGTGGATCTCCCGCCCGTCGCGGTAGAATCGGGCTCGAACCAATGGAATGCCTTCGGCCGTTGTCGTCCCGGCCGTCACGAACACCCGCAGCAGCGCCCGACGGCCCGCCACCAGCGGCACCGGGAATTCCCGCGACTGCACCGCCTGGCTCAGGTAGGCCGGTGGGTTTCCGGCCCCGCAGACGACGATCCGCCGCTTGTGCACCCCTTTCAGCCAAGCCCGGAAGCCCGGGTCCGGGGGCGTGCACAAGCGGGTGCCTCCGGCAAGCAGCGCGTCGAGGCGGTGAAGAGTCGTCATGTCGGCCGGGAGCGGTCCCGACATCCCAGCGTTGTTCGTTAGGGAGAGTTGCTGGAGGCTTGCCATCGCGCCGAGCCCATGGGGTACCGGACCCGTCAGCATGTTGTAGGATAGATCCAGTTCTTCCAGGATCGATAGGTTGCCAAGTCGCGGCGGGAGTGCACCCGTCAAAGCGTTCTCACCGAGATCCAGACGCTCCGCGCTCCCGAGGTTTCCGAGTTCCGTCGGGATGGACCCCGCGAGATTGTTGTTCTGGAGGTACAGGTCCCTCAGACGAGTGAGGTTTCCGAGTTCCGCCGGGATGGACCCCGCGAGGTTGTTTCCCTGGAGGTACAGATCCGTCAAACGAGCGAGGTTTCCAAGTTCGGCGGGGATCGGGCCGATGAGGTCGTTGCGGGGGAGGTACAGCCCCGTCAGACTGGCCAGGTTTCCGAGTTCTGACGGGATCGGACCGCTGAGTTGGTTGGCATGCAGGTCCAGCACCGTCAGGTTGGCCAGGTTTCCCAGTTCTGACGGGATCGGGCCGCTGAGTTGGTTGCCTCCGAGGTCCAGCCACGTCAGGTTGACCAGGTTTCCGAGTTCGGCGGGGATCGGGCCGGCAAGACCGTTGAAAAAGAGCTGCAGATCAGTGAGGTTGGCGAGGCCGCCGAGCTCGGGCGGAATCGAGCCGCTCAAGGCGTTTCCGTAAAGCGTCACCCTTGTCACTCGGTTGCCACTGCTCGCTGTTACACCGTACCAGTCTTGGAGGGACGCGTCGGTGAGCCAGTTGTCGCTGTTGGTCCAGTTCGCCCCCCCGGTCGCCTGATAGAAGATCTTGAGGATCTCACGGTCCGACAGGGGAGCGCACTCGACGCCCGTGCCCTCGTGCGATGGAATGGCATCCAGCCAGACCTGGAACGGCCCGTCCACCGGGGTACACAGCTCGGTGTTGGCGTAGTCGAGGGTCCGCAGCGGGACTCTCACCAGGGACAGCGGCAGCCGGCCCGACAGCGCGTTGTCGCCGATGCGCAGCACGGTCATCCGAGTGAGATCGCCCAGTGTCGCGGGGAGTTGGCCCTCGAGCCCGTTCCCGGCCAAATCCAGTTCCGTCACGCGGCCGAGGGAATCCACCGCGACCCCATGCTGTTCCTCCAGCGCGCCGTCGTCCAGCCAACCGGCGGATTCGGTCCATTCCGTGCCGCCCGCCGTTTCGAACAGCAACTCAAGCGCGGCCCCGTCGACCGCATTGCAGTAACTCTCCGATCCATCCGTTGTTTCAATGCCCCCGAGCCACGCGACGAAGGTCGAGGTTCCGGGCACGCAAAGATCGTTCTGCTCGAACTCCCGACGCCCCCGAATCACGAAGACACTTAGCTGGTCAAGTTGCACGAAACTGTGGGGTATCGGGCCTGTCAGGTTGTTTTCTGCGAGGACAAGATGCTTCAAATTGACGAGATTTCCGAGTTCGGCGGGGATCGGACCGGAAAGGTGGTTTAGCCAGAGGTCCAGCCGGGCAAGTCTGGTGAGGTTGCCGAGTTCGGGAGGAATCGGACCGGAGAGACGGTTTCTCTGAAGATCGAGTGTGGCAAGGTTGGCAAGGTTGCCGAGTTCGGGAGGAATCGGGCCGGTAAGCCGACTTTTCTGGGCCTCAAGTCTCTCCAGGCGGGCGAGACGCCCCACTGTGGACGGAAGACTCGTCAGCTCTGTCCAACTGAAAGAGAATTCAGTCAGGTTGGTGAGATTACCGAATTCAGGTGGAATCGGGCCGGAAAGACCAATGTTCCCACTAAGATCGAGTGTGGTAAGGTGGGTCAGGTTGCCGATTTCGGGCGGGATCGGCCCCCAAAGGCCTTGCGGTGCCCACGGCGATTTGCGGAGGTCGAGCCGGACGACGCGTCCATCGGCGTCCGTATCCACCCCGTACCAGTTTCGCAGCGGCGCGTCGGTCAGCCAATTCTCGCTCTTGGCCCAGTTCGGGCCGTCCGTGGCATTGTAGAGCGCCACCAGCGCCGCCCGATCCGGATTCTGGACCGTGATCCCCGCCGTTCCGCGGGCGGCTCCCGCCGTTGCGGTGATGGTTGCCGCGCCCTCGGCGACGCCCGTCACCAGTCCCGAGCCATCCACCCGGGCCACCGCCACGTCACTCGACGACCAGTCGAATCGAGCGCCTTCGACCCGGTGCCCGTTCGCGTCGAACGCCTCGGCCTCCAGCCGCAGCGTGTCGCCCAGCGCGACCGTATCCGCGGCCGGCGACACGACCACCGAGCCCGCCGACTGCATCACCGTCACGACCGCCTCGCCCGATGCGGAACCCGCCGTCGCCGTGACCGCCGCCGCCCCGGTGCCCACCGCCGTCACCAATCCCGCCGAGTCGACCGCCGCAACGGTCGGGTCGGCACTCGACCAGGCTACCGGGACACCTTCCATCACGCGGCCCTCCTGGTCGCGCACCTCGGCGGCCAGTTGCACGGTCTCCCCGAGGGCCATGAACGACACCGTGTCGGGCGCCACCACCACGGTCGTCGGCGCTGGCGCCACAACGGTGATCTGCGCGCTCCCCACCACCCCCGCCGCCATGGCCGTGACCTCCACCTC
>VXOC01000303.1 GCA_009840215.1 Gemmatimonadota bacterium
ACAAGCGCTTCCGCCACGACCTCGACGACGGCAGGGAGATCATCTGGATGTCGGAACGCGACGGGTGGAACCACCTATACATGCTTGACGGCGAGACGGGACAGGTGAAGCACCAGATCACGAAGGGTGCCTGGCCGGTTCGCGGCGTGGACAGCGTCGATGTGGAGAACCGCCGGATCTGGTTTCGCGCGAGCGGGATGAACCCCGATCAGGATCCCTACTTCATCCACTACTACCGCATCGACTTCGACGGCACCGGGCTGGTCGCCTACACGGAAGCCGACGGGATGCACGAAGTCACCTTCTCCCCGGACCGCCGGTTCTATGTCGACCAGTGGTCCAGAGTGGATCTCCCGCCCATCGCGGAGCTCCGCCGGACCTCGGACAGGTCGCTGGTCATGGAGCTGGAGCGGGCCGACGCTTCGGCGCTCTTGGCCAAGGGGTGGCAGTACCCCGAGGTCTTCGTCGCCAAGGGACGGGACGGGGTGACGGACATCTGGGGGATCATCATCCGTCCCATCAACTTCGATCCGAACCGGACGTATCCGGTGATCGAGAGCATCTATGCCGGACCGCACGGGTCTCATGTACCGAAGACGTTCGGGACCCACGCAAGCAGAACCTCCGTGGCAGAGTTGGGGTTCATCGTGGCGCAGATCGACGGCATGGGGACCAACAACCGGTCTAAGGCCTTTCACGACGTAGCCTGGCAGAACATCAGGGACGCCGGCTTCCCGGACCGGATCCTCTGGCACCAGGCCGTGGCCCGCGAATACGACTACTACGATGTGAGCCGGGTCGGAATCTACGGGGGATCGGCGGGCGGGCAGAACGCCATGGCGGCCCTCCTATGGCACGGCGACTTCTACGACGTGGCTTTCTCCTCCGTGGGATGCCACGACAATCGGATGGACAAGATCTGGTGGAACGAGGCGTGGATGGGATGGCCGATCGGGCCCCACTACTCAGAGTCGTCCAACGTGGACAATGCGTGGCGTCTACAGGGGAAGCTGCTGCTGGTCGTGGGGGAGCTGGACAGGAATGTGGATCCCTCGTCCACGCTTCAGGTCGTGAACGCGCTCATCGAGGCGGACAAGGACTTCGACTTTCTGCTGTTTCCGGGCGGGGGACATGGGGCGGGGGGTGACTTCGGCATGAGAAAGCGCAATGACTACTTCGTGAAGCATCTGTTGGGGGTGGAGCCGCCGGCGTGGGAGCGTTATGTGGCTTCCGATGCGGAGGGCGATCGCTGAGGGTGTGGGCACGGCGGCCCGACTGAGGAGCCGGGGCCGTGCTGTGAGGAGGTGACGGGCCAGCCCGGCGCCAGAGCGATCCCGTGCTTGGCGCCGCTACCGTCGCCGGACTGAACCGGTGTCGGGGGGTGTGGCTGTAGTGTCGGCTGTCGCGGTCAACGTGTCCGCGGCGGCAACTGTGTCCTCGACGGCAACATCCGCCGAGTCACCGGCAGCGGCTTCTGCGTCCCCTTCGCCGCGGGTTGGTTGCGCAACGCCTTCACCAGCCCCCGCAACCTCCTCCTCCGCGGCCGATTCGGTCGCCCGCAGGAACGTCACCTCCCCTGTCGCCGCATCCACGGCCACCATCGTGCGGATCATCGCCCGGTCGGAGAGCATGCGGATGTTGGGTGCCAGGTCGTCCGGACGCGCAAAGATGGTGTTCCCGACAAGCTCGCCCGGACGCAGGTGGTGCTCGATGACCGCGAAGCGCAGCACGCCGCCCCCATCCGCGACAGGCTCGAAGTCGAGGAGCACACTCCCTTCCGGCTCCCCCCAGTGCTCCATGCGCCAGGAGCCCGCACTGTCGGGCACGCTCTTCCCATTGATGGCAGCCAACCGCGCGCTGGCGTCGCCGGGACGGAAGAGCATCATTTCGGCGCCGATTCGTGATGTGACCGAAATGCGCAGCAACCCGCCCGATACGGCGGTGTCGGTAACCACGGCAACGTCCGGTGGGGGAATCTCGGCCGGCTCGGCCACCGCGAGGGCATATCGCACGCCGCGGGAGTTGAAGGTACGCAGCGCCTCTTCGCGCACGTCTCCCGAGTCCCAGGCGTCGAACGGCCCCACTGCCGCCGAGGCCCACGCGACGCCCGGGTCGGAATCGTCCCGGTCGGGGTCGGTCCCCCACCAGGCCGATCCGGTCTCCCGGTCCACGAGGTAGACCAGGGTCGAGGGAGCCGGCCGATCCGCCGACGGTCTGGCGGTCGACATGCCCACCGCGAGGAAGCCGCCCGCAAGGACCAGTCCGGCCACCGGCGCCCACCACCCGTTCGGCTCGCGCAGAGTGTCGATGAGCGGCACGATCTGGAGCAGGAGAAGACCGGCCAACGCGGCCACCACCGGGCGCGGGCCCAGTCCCATGGCGAGCCACACGGCCTCGGTGAGGGGCGTCAGCACGACCACGACGGGCAGGGCCGCGATCACGGCCCCGATCCAGCGCCACAGTCCCGCCCGCCCGCTCGGGGCGACCTTTGTCACCACCAGCGCACCGACGCAACCCGCCAGCGCCGGCCACTGGGAATTCACCGCCGCCATCGGGTAGACCACGGTGGTCAAGGCAGCCAGCACCACCGGCAGGAACATTGCGCCCACCGCCAACTCATCCGTCGCGAACCACCTTCGCAGTACCGACAGGGAAAGGGTCGCGAGAACAAACGCCACGCCCACGATCGCCAGCACGTACCAGCCCTCGCTGTGAAACGCTCCCGCGTGCAGCGCACCGAACTCAGGATGCGCGCTCCGCCGCCACGCGAAGAGGAAGTACCCGGCCGCCCCCCCCCCCCCCCCCCGGGCGATTATAAACATCTCCGCACCCACCACACGAAGAGGGATGAGGTTTGGGGGGGTGTGGGGTGTAAAAAAAATATTGGGGGG
>VXOC01000325.1 GCA_009840215.1 Gemmatimonadota bacterium
GACCCGTCCCCCGCCGCTCCCGTGGTCCAGCCGGAGACTCCACCGCCCGACACCACCCCCGAACCTCAGGCGGTCGCGCCGGGATACAGACCCGCCGTCCGGATCGGGGCCCGGGTCGCCGAGGTGCGCACCGAGCCCGTGGAGATCGTCGTCGAGGTGGGCGACTCTCTTGTGCTGAGCGAGGATGTCGAGATGGTCGCGTACGACGCGTCGGGCAATCCGGTCCCCGGCGTCCGGATTCTTCCGAACATCGAATCACGCTTCGCGGCGTTGCGGGCGGGGCACATCCTGGGAGTCGCGGAAGGAGAGGCCGAGTTGCGCATGGCGTTTCAGGCGCCTCCCGCGAGTGGCACCGGACCGCCCGAGATCCGGACCTTCACCTCGACTGTGAGGGTGGTGGGCCGCCCGGTGGTGGCGGTCGAGATCGTCGATCCGGAGGTGCGGTTCTTCACGGGTGCGCTGGTCCAGCTTCAGGCACGCGCCCTCATGGCGGACGGCAGTGCCCGCCGGCACGTCGAGATCGTGTGGACGAGCGATCGGAGGCTCCGGGCCACAGTCGACGAAAGGGGTTTCGTGACCGCGCTGAGCCCCGGGGCGGTGACGATCACCGCCACCGTCGGGGACAGGGTCACGGGAACCTTCTCCTTCGAGGTCGAGGAGAGCCCGGTGGAGGTGGTGGAGTTGGCAGGGCCCTCGCGGGGACGGACGGGTGACGTGCTGCGCTACTCGGCGGCCGCGCGCAACGCGGGGGGTGCGGTGGTGGAGCACGTGCCGGTCGACTATTCGGTGTCGTCCTTCGAGACGCGTGCCGACATGGGAGCTTCGATCTATTCCGACGGGGCCTTTGTCGCGGAGCGGCCGGGGCTGTACCGGGTGACCGCCACGGTGGCCGGGAGGACCGGCCAGGCGCTGGTCGAGGTGGTCGAGCGGGGCATGGAGCACGAGGTCGTCGTGGCCGGGCGGGGGCTGGTGGCCGACCGTCCCACCTCGGACCTGTGGGCCTTCACCGGCAACGACGGTCGCGACTATGTCTACACGGGCACGCACGCGGGTGGCCAGCGAATGCTTGCGTGGGACATCACCGACCCCGCCAACCCGGTCCTCACCGACTTCGTGGAGGTCGACGCGCGGGTGGTCAACGACGTGAAGGTGAACGCCGCCGCCGCCGTGGCCGTGATCACGCGCGAGGGTGCGTCGGACCGCAAGAACGGGATCGTCGTGCTCGACCTCACCGATCCCGCCCATCCGGTGATCGCCGACACCTACACGAACGACCTGAGCGGTGGGGTGCACAACGTCTTCTTCCAGGGCGATATCCTCTACGCGATCCACAACGGGACTCTCGATGTGCACATCCTCGACATCTCCAACCCGAACGACGTGGAGGAGGTGGGGAGGTGGGGGATCGAGAATCCCGGCAAGTACCTGCACGACATCTGGGTCGTCGACGGTCTTGCCTACGTCTCCTACTGGGACGACGGCGTCTACATCCTCGACGTGGGCGACGGCCGCTGGGGTGGCACGCCCACCGCGCCGGTCGAGGTGAGCAGCTTCGCGTACGAGGAGGGCAACACGCACGTCGCCTTCCCCTACACGAACGCCGACGGGCACACCTACCTCTTCGTGGGCGACGAGATCTTCGACTGCGAGGACTGCATCTCGCGCAACAACGTTCCGGGCGACGGGTCGCGGGGCTTCATACATGTGCTCGACATGGCGGACCCGGAGAACCTGCGCGAGGTGGCGCGCTACGAGGTCCCCGAAGCGGGCGCGCACAACCTCTGGATCGAAGACGACAGGATGTACGTGGCCTACTACCAGGCCGGACTCCGAGTCGTGGACGTGTCGGGCGAGCTCAGGGGCGACCTGTACAAACAGGGACGCGAAATCGCGTGGTTCCCCACCGGGACACCGGACGGACACGTGGCCAACTCGCCGATGGCGTGGGGACCGCAGCTGTTCAAGGGCCATGTCTTCGTCTCGGACCTGAACTCGGGGCTGTGGGTGTTGCGGGTGGTGCCGAAGAAGAAAGCGTCGGTGTCGTGAGAGGATTTGTTGCCTGTGCGCTGCTGGGCCTGGCGCTCACTTGCCCCGGGCGCGGGTTGGCCCAGTCGCCTGTCTACCGGGTCTACGTGGCCAACGAGTCCTCCGACCTGATCAGCCGGGTAGCCTTCACTGCAGCCGAGGGCGCGGTGGTCGAAAACGAGATCGCCGTCGGCGTCATGCCCGGCGACAACGACGGCGCGCACGGACTCAGCGTCTCGCCCGATGGCCGCTACTTCTACGTGACCATCGCCCACGGCACCCCCTACGGCCATGTGTGGAAGTTCCACGCGGGCCCCGACACGCTGGTGGCGCGCACCCGGCTCGGGCTCTTCCCCGCCACCATGGGGATCACGCCCGACGGGCAGTTCATGCTGGCCGCGAACTTCAACCTGCACGGCGACATGGTCCCCTCGGACATCTCCGTCGTCTACACGCCCGAGATGGTCGAGATCACCAAGGTGCGGACCTGCCTCATGCCGCACGGCAGCCGGGTTCGCCCCGACGGCGCGAAGCAGTACTCGGCGTGCATGCACTCGGAGCAGCTCGTCGAGATCGACGTGGGCACCTTCGAGGTGAGCGGCCGCTTCAGGGTCGCGCCGGGACACGAGGGGGCGGTCAGTGGCGACATGGAGGACCACGGTGGCATGGGTGATCAGGTGTGCAGCCCGACCTGGGTCGAACCGGGGCTGGGCGCGCGCGCCAACCGCGTGGTGTACGTGGCGTGCAACCGAAACATGGAGATCCTCGAGGTCGATACGGAGCGCTGGGAGGTGTCACGCAGGTTCGCCACCGGGCAGGGCCCCTACAACCTTGAGGTGACCGGGGACGGCACGCGGATGGTGGCGACGCTGAAGGGGGAACAGGCGGTGGCGGTCTTCGACCTTGAAAGCGGGGCCGAGATCGGTCGCGTGGAGACTTCGCGTCCGGTCACGCATGGGGTGGTGGCCAGTCCGGACGGCCGCTACGCCTTCGTGACGAACGAATCGGTGGGATCGGTCCTCGGCACCCTGGACGTGATCGACCTGCGGACGCTCGAGGTGGTGGCCACGGTGGAGCTGGGACACCAGTCGGGCGGCATCGACTTCTGGCCCGCTCCCGGCGGGGATCGTTGAGGGGTCGCGAGCGGCGACTTCGGAGGGCGAGGCGGCGCATGGTGCGCCGGGACATCAAGGGGCGCGGGATCTCGGACCCGCGGGTGCTCGAAGCCATGGCGGCGGTGCCGCGCGAGGCGTTCGTCGGGCCCAGGCAGGCCCGGCGGGCCTATGCGGACGGACCTCTACCGATCGGCGAGGGGCAGACGATCTCGCAGCCGTACGTGGTGGCGTGGATGGCCGAGGCGGCAGAGGTGGCCCCGGGGGACCGGGTGCTCGAGGTGGGGACCGGGTCGGGATACGCGGCCGCCGTGCTCGGCAGGCTGGCGGAAACCGTCCATACCGTCGAGCGGCACGCGGCCCTGGCGAAGGACGCGGCTGAGAGGTTGCGCGAACTGGGTTGCGACAACGTGAACGTGCGGCACGGAGACGGAAGCGAGGGCTGGAGCGAGCATGCCCCCTACGATGCGATCGTGGTCGCGGCGGCGAGCCCGGATGTCCCCGGCCCACTCAGGGAGCAGTTGCACACGGGCGGCCGCCTGGTCATTCCGGTGGGTGGACGCTGGTCGATTCAGCGACTCATCCGGGAACGGCGCGCCGAGTCCGGCGAATTCACCCGCGAGGAGCTCGGCGCGGTGCGTTTCGTGCCTCTGGTCTGACCTCTCCTACGCACTCGCCGCCAACTCACCGCCCTTCGCCGGGACCCTGATCACCATCTCCGTGTACTCGCCGGGCACGGACTGGGGTGTGATTTCGCCCCCGTGCTGGCGGATGATGTCATGGGAGATGCTCAATCCCAGTCCCGTCCCCTTGTCCGTATCCTTCGTCGTAAAGAATGGGTTGAAGATTTTTTCCACCACGTCGCCCGGAATGCCGGTGCCGTTGTCCCGGATGCGGATCTCGACGACATCGTCCACTCGCTTCGTGGACAGCAACAGCGCGGGCATGTAGTCATCGTCCCCGGCCTCGCCCCGCTGTCGGGCCTTCTCGGCGGTGGCGAAGCACGCGTTCCCCACGATGTTGGTGAACACCCGGGCCATGTCCTCGGGAACCATCGGAACGGCAGCCACGTCCGCGTCGAACTCGGTGCCGATCTCCATGGTGAACTCGCGGTCCTGGGCTCGGTGGCTCTGGTAGGCCAGCTGCGCCTGCTTGGTGAGCAGTTCGGTGATGTCGACGTGCTGCGTCCTCCCGCCGCCGCGGCCGATCTTGATCATGTCGTTGACGATGCGGTCCACGCGTTCGCTGTTCGTGCGGATGCGCTTCATGTTGTCGGCCAGGTGCCGGGAGACCTCGGTGAAGAGTTCGCGGTGCTCGCCCTCCAGCCGGTCCTTCACCTCGCCAGTCAGCTCCTCGATCAGGTCCTCCGAGGCGACCGCGAAGTTCTTCATGAAGTTGAGGGGGTTCCTGATCTCGTGGGCGACTCCCGCGGTCAGTTCACCGAGCTCCACCAGCTTCTGGCGCGCGACGATCTGTTCCTGGGAGCGACGCAGCTCCTCGAGCACCCGTTCGAGCTCCTCGTTCTTCTTCTCGAGTCCCTCGGAGAGCTTCCTGACCAGGTCCAGCTGCATGGCCTTGATCGAACTCTGCCGCAACTTCTCGAGCGCGAGTCCGACCTCCGCGATTTCGTCCCTGCCCTTTACCGGAACCGTGTACTCGAGGTCGCCGGCACCCAGGCGCCGGATCCAGATCTCCATGTGCACGGTCTTCATCCCGAGGTGAATCAGGCGAATGGTGATGAAGGTGATGAGGACGGCGGCGGCAATCCCCAGCGAGAGCCATCGGGTTCGCGCCTGTGCGAGCGCCTCCATCGCGGCGGCGGCCTGTTCGGAGACGGCCGCGGGCGTTGTCGCGTCGGCTCCCTCCGACAGCGCGTCCCGAATGTTGCGGGTGGAGTGGTGGCCGTAGATCGGAATCAGCACGGTCACGACGATGAGAGCGAGCATCGCCGCATTGATCTGTGTCGATTTTCGGCGCGGGCTGAACTTGTGCAGCGGGGCGTGGCCGAATTCGAGTTCCGACAATGGGGAACCTCGGTTTTCCGGGTGCTTGCGGTGCGCCAAGGGCCGCGGGAGCGGTCCGCGGGTTGATCCGTTGGGGCCCATCAGGGCGGAAAATGGTGGTCGAGGGGCCGTAAGGCAAATGGGCTAAATGAACGCCTCCAACACCCGGACCACGAAAAAGAAGCCGAGGAGGATCATGGGCAGAACGAGGGTCAGGCCAACGGAGAAGATCAGTCCGGCACGGAAGAGGTGCGGCCCGACCGGCAAAACGTCGCGACCCCATAGTTTGTGAGTCAGGCTCTCGACGATGGGCCCGAGGGTGTAGCAGGCGTTCGCCGCCAGAAGCACGGGAACGACCGGAGTCAGAAGCCACCCCAGCGTCATCGGGTTGCCGAACAGGAGGTTCCCCAACCCGCCGACGGTCAGGGTGACCGCACCTCCCGCCGCGACAATCGCGTTGTACGCAAGCCGCCGCCTCTCCCACCACTTGAAGATGGCTCCCACGCCGCGTTTGGCGGGCCTGGGGTAGAGGAAATCGGCGAGCCGGGAGCGGGAGCGGCCCGCCTCGTCGTCGATCTTGAAGAGCAGGTGATCTGAATTGGCCATGGTTGGTTCTGTGCTGAGGTCGAATTCGGGCCCCGGAGTGTCATGGGTTGCGGCGGCCCCGGGTGTCACAACCGCCATGACCTCCCGGCGGCGGCGACACCTGTGCGACGCTTGAAGGCCGGAGTCGGTTGTCCCGCCCGTTGACGGTCGTGGATCAATCGACGGCGCAAGCCACGGCGTGGAACCCTTGCCGGGGCTGCTGGCCCCGGTGTCCGCGTGCCACATACCTTCCCGCATGACCCCGCAGACACTTCTCCTGGAGGAAATGACATGGCCCGAGGTGGAGCGGTCCATCGCCGGCGGTTTCACGTCGGTCGTGGTGGCGGCGGGTGCGGTCGAGCAGCACGGCCCGCACCTCCCTTTGCTCGTGGACGCGGTCCGGGGAGACCGGCTGGCGCTCGAGGTCGCGCGACGGCTGGGGAGAACCCTGGTGGCGCCCACCATCCGGGTCGGCTGCTCCGAGCATCACATGGACTTCGCAGGCACCCTGTCGCTCCGTCGTTCCACGCTCCAGGCGATCTGCATGGACTACACCGTGAGCCTGGCGCGCCACGGTTTCCGCGCAGTGCACTTCGTCCCCTCCCACGGGGGCAACTTCGAGCCGCTGGCCGCGATGCTCGACGATCTGCGGGACGCGGTCGCGCCGGCATGCGAGGTCCGCGCCTACACCGACCTGCACGGGTTCGTCGAGCTCTGGAAGGAGGCGGTGGCCGAGGTGGTGCCTGAGCTGGTGGAGCGGGTAGGGGGCCACGCCGACATCGCCGAAAGCTCGGAGATGCTGTGCATTCGGCCCGAACTGGTACGGGACGATCTCGCCGCGCCCGGCTACGTGGCCGATTTCGACAACCAGCTGGCCGAGCGGATCTTCCGGGACGGTTTCCGCACCGTCACCCCCAACGGTGTGCTGGGCGACGCCCGGGGAATGAGCCGCGAGATCGGCGAACGCTGCGTCGCCCGTGCCGCCGAGGGCGTCGCGGCCGCCCTGCGGGACGCGCCGTGAAACCGATCGTCCCCATCGCGCTGGACGCGATCCGGGCCGCTCGCACGCGCATCGCCGGGACGGCCATCCGGTCCCCGCTCCTGCCCCTGGACGTGCCCAACGCCCCCGCCGAGGTGTGGGTCAAGCTGGAGTGCCTGCAGCCCATCGGTTCCTTCAAGGTCCGCGGCGCGACCAACGCCCTCGCGCTGGCGGATCCGGCCGCGATCGCGCGCGGCGTCTACACGGGAAGCGCGGGCAACATGGCGCAGGGGCTAGCGCTGGCGGCGCGCCGGCTGGGGGTTCCCTGCCGCGTGGTCGTGCCGGACACCGCGCCCGGCAACAAGCTTGAAGCCATCGCGCGGCTCGGCGCGACCTCGGTGCCGCTGCCATTCGACGAATGGTGGGCCGTGCTGCGGGACCACGGCCACCCCGACGAGGACGGTCACTTCGTCCACCCCGTGTCCGATCCGGCGGTGATCGCGGGCAACGGAACGGTCGGGCTGGAGATCGTCGAGGAACTGCCGGGTGTGCGCGCGATCGTGGTGCCGTACGGAGGCGGCGGGCTGTCCTGCGGGATCGCGGCGGCGGTGGGGACCGGTGTGCCGGTCTTCGCGTCCGAGATCGAGACCGCGGCGCCCTTCGCGGCCGCGCTCGGGGCGGGACATCCGGTCGAGGTCCGCCACACGCGCTCCTTCGTCGACGGCATCGGTTCGACCAGCGTGCTCGAAGAGATGTGGCCGCTGGCGCGATCCTCTCTCGCCGGGTCGGCGGTCGTTTCGGTGGAGGAGACCTGTGCGGCGATCAGGATGCTCTTCGAGCGCGGCCGCGTGGTGGCGGAGGGGGCGGGGGGACATCGGTGGGAGCCGCGTTGAAGGGGTTGCCCGGAATCGACGAAGGCCCGGTCGTGGCGGTCGTCTCCGGCGGCAACATCGACGCGGGCGTGCTGCGCGCGATCCTGGAGGGGCGCGTGCCCTGACCTGCGCCGGGTTGCTCCCACTCGCCCCCGGACGCCCCGGACCGTAGGTTGC
Organism: Gemmatimonadota bacterium; assembly: GCA_009840215.1. Lineage (GTDB taxonomy): Bacteria > Gemmatimonadota > Gemmatimonadetes > Longimicrobiales > Gaopeijiaceae > Bin94. Next base: position 7,754 of record VXOC01000325.1, read on the forward strand.
CCGTCGGACGCCATCAAGCTTCCCACCACCCAGAGGCGCACATGTCGACGCACAAAGGGATCGAGTTCGAACCCGGCCTTTTCCCGGGTCATCCGAGAGGATTGCCGATCCTCTTCTTCACCGAGATGTGGGAGCGATTCTCCTACTACGGGATGCGTGCGCTGCTCATCCTCTTCATGACCGGAACGACGATCAGCGAGAACCCGGGGCTGGGGTTCGATGTCGTGACGGCCGGCGCCATCTACGGTCTGTACGCGAGCATGGTCTACCTGCTGGCTCTCCCGGGCGGCTGGGTTGCGGACCAGCTGTGGGGGCAGCGCAAGGCGGTCTTCGTGGGCGGCTGCATCATCGCGTCGGGCCACTTCAGCATGGCGGTGCCGACGCAGTTCACCTTCTTCCTCGGCCTGATCCTGATCGTGATCGGCACGGGGCTGCTCAAGCCCAACGTGAGCTCGGTGGTGGCGGACCTCTACCCCGAGGGTGGCGCGAAGCGCGACGCGGGATTCTCGATCTTCTACATGGGGATCAACGTGGGCGCGTTCGCCGGCCCGCTGCTCTGCGGCGCGCTCGGCGAGGGGTTCGACTGGCAGTGGCTGTCGTTCGCCGGCAACTGGCACCTGGGGTTCTCGCTGGCCGGGATCGGCATGGTTCTCGGCCTGATCCAGTTCCGGCTCGGATATCGGTCGCTGGGGAACGCCGGGAAGCTGCGCACCGACAAGACACCCGAGGCGGTGGCGAGACTGGGTCGCCGGTTCTACGGGATCTTCGCCGCGGTGGTGCTGGCACTCGTCGCGTACGGGTACCTCGTGTCGAACGGGACGATCTCGATCGCGCTGCCCGACATCGCCCAATACCTGGCGTACGTCATCCTGGGCATCATCGGCCTGTATTTCATCTACGTCATCTTCTACGGAGGGCACACTCGGGACGAGGTCAAGAAGGTCGTGGTCATTTTCTGGCTCTTCCTTCTGGCCGCTCTCTTCTGGTCCGGCTTCGAGCAGGCGGGCTCCTCGCTGAACATCTTCGCGCGCGACTACACGGATCGCACCCTGGGGTCCTGGGAGTACGCCGCCTCCTGGCTGCAATCGGTCAACGCGCTGTTCATCGTCGTGCTGGCGCCGGTCTTTGCGTGGTTCTGGGTCTGGCTGGCCAACCGCAACGCCAACCCGTCCGTGCCCATGAAGTTTGCCCTGGGGCTGATCGGGCTGGCGGCGGGGTTCTTCGTGATCGCGTGGGGCGCCGCCAACGCGACGCCCGACTCTCCGGTGTCGGCGTCCTGGCTGATCGTCATGTACTTCCTGCATACCGTCGGCGAACTGGCACTGTCGCCGGTGGGCCTGTCCGCCATGACGAAGCTTGCCCCGAGGAACCGGATCAGCCAGATGATGGGCGTGTGGTTCGTCGCAGCGGCGCTGGGGAACCTCATCGCCGGGCTCGTGGCCGGGCAGCTCGAGGGACTGGAACCGTCACCGCTCTACATGCGCGTCGCCGTCATCATCGGCGGGGGCGGCCTGATCGCGCTGCTCGTCAGCCCCTTCATGAAGCGCTTGACCGGAGACGTGAAGTAGGGTGATCGAATCCCCACCGCCACCTTGGTCCATGCCACCGAATCCAATACCTTGTAACGACCACCCAAGTGTCGGCGTAGCGGGTTCGCGCATCCCCGGATCAGGACGGTAACCTTCGTCCATGTCGCTATGGAACAAGATCTTCGGCGGGCCCGTCAGGGCCGAGCGGATCGATTACTACGAAGAGGGGCTCCTGCTCGCCCAGGAGGGCAAGCACCATGAGGCCCTCACCTCGTTGCGTCTGGCGCTGAAGGAGGCCCCGGGAGACCCGATCGTCCTGCAACAGATCGCGATCGCGTACACGCGGATCGGCATGGAGGAGGAAGCCGTCAAGACGTACCGGCACGTCCTCCATCGAAACCCGGACTCTCCCGGAGCCCACTATGGTCTGGCGTTTCTGCTGCTGCGTCACGACGAACCGGACAAGGCCGTGGAGCATTTGGGTGCGTTCCTCGCCAATCCGCCGAGCGACGCCGAGGCTCAGGACTACGTCGAGCACGCGCGGCGGACGCTGGCTGAGCTCAAGGGTGGGGCGGAGGAGGACTCGGAGGAGCCCGACGAGGGCTGAGTCATGAACGCTGACAAGGAAGTTCGGCTCTCCTGGACCGGTTCGGGCCTGGTCTTCGACGGTGGCCCCACCGGCGGACCGCAGCTCGTGGTCGACGGCGACTCGGCCACCGGTCCGTCGCCGATGGACCTGGTGCTCACCGCGGTGGCCGCATGCATGGCCATCGACATCAAGGTCATCCTCGAAAAGGGGCGCGTGCCCTTCGACAGCCTGGATGTCACCGCTCGGGGCGAGCGCCGCGACGAGCCGCCTCGCCACTACCGCGCCGCCCAGCTCGTGTTCTCCGTCACCGGAGTGCCGCCCGGGAGCCGTTCCAAGGTTAAGCGCGCGGTCGATCTTTCCCGTGAAAAGTACTGCTCGGTCCTCTTTTCCCTGAGACGGGATCTGGACCTGGAGATCGTCATCGAAGGGGGATAGTCCACGATGTCCGACACGATCAACTACTTCTCAACCCCGGCCGAGGTGCCGACCGGCACCCTGGTCGAGCTTTTCCTCGACACGGTTGACAAGCACGGCGGCCACGATGCCTACAACGTCACCGGAGGGGCGGCGCGCACCTACACCTACAACCAGGTGCGCGACGAGGCCCGCCGGGGTGCGGCGGCGCTGGCCCGTTCGGGGCTGAAGCGCGGCGACCGCGCAGCCATCCTCTCGGAAAACCGCGTCGAGTGGGCGCTGGCGGACTGGTCGTGCCTGTGCGCGGGCGTGGTCGACGTACCGATCTACAGCACGCTGCCGGCCTACCAGGTCGCCTACATCCTGGAGGACTCGGGCGCGGCACTCGTCTTCGTCTCCGACGCGGAGCAGCTCGAGAAGGTGCGCGAGGCCGCGAGCGGGCTGACCCGCGAGATCCAGGTCGTCGTCTTCGACGCATCGGCGGCGGGTGACGGCGCGGTCTCCTGGGACGATTTCCTCGCCCGGGGCGACGACGCCACCAGCGACGATTTCCTCGCCGAAGCGAGGGGAGCGGGGCCCGACGATGTCGCGACGATGATCTACACCTCGGGCACCACCGGCACGCCCAAGGGGGTCATGCTCACCCACAACAACGTGGCGTCGAACATCTGGGCGTCGGGTCAGATCCTGGCAGTCGCCCCCGGCGACGTGAGCATTTCGTTTCTTCCCCTTTCTCATGTGCTCCAGCGCATGGTCGACTACATGTTCTTCGCCGGCGGGTGCACGGTGACGCACGGCGCGATCGAGACCGTGGCCGCCGACATGAAGGTGCTGCGCCCGACGGTGCTCGTCTCGGTGCCGCGCCTCTACGAGAAGGTCTACCAGAGTGTCATGAGCGCGACCGGCGTGAAGGGCAAGCTGGTGGGGTGGGCGATGGGGGTCGGGCGGCGGATGGCGCTGCACAGGGAGGCGAAAACGGCGCCGTCGGCCCTGCTGAAGCTTCAGTACGGACTCGCCGACCGCCTGGTCTTCTCCAAGATCCGGGCCGCGGTGGGTGGCCGCCTGCGCTTCTTCGTCAGCGGTGGGGCGGCGCTGGCGCCCGAAATCAACCGCTTCTTCCTCGGCGCGGGGATCACGATCCTGGAAGGCTACGGACTCAGCGAGACCTCTCCCGTCACCAACGTGAACACCTTCGACGACTTCCGCGTCGGCACAGTGGGCAAGCCCGTGCCCGGTACCGAGGTCAGGATCGCCGACGACGGCGAGATCCTCATCCGGGGTCCGCAGGTCATGAAGGGCTACTACGGACTCGACGAGATGACGCAGGAGGTGATCTCGGAGGACGGCTGGTTCAGCACGGGCGACATCGGCGAGCTGAGCAGCGACGGCTACCTGAAGATCACCGACCGCAAGAAGGACCTGATCAAGACCTCGGGCGGGAAGTACATCGCGCCCCAGCTGATCGAAAACATGCTGAAGAAGAACGCCTACGTCGACCAGGCGGTCGTCATCGGCGAGGGACGCAAGTTCGTCTCGGTGCTCGTGGTGCCGGCCTTCGAGCGGCTCACGGGCTGGGCCGGGGCTGCCGGGCTGGACGCTTCCGACGGGGCGGCGCTGCTCGGCGACGCACGGTGCCAGCAACTCCTCCACGACGAATTCTTCGGCGAACTCCGCGATCTGGCGCGTTTCGAGACGCCGAAGAAGATCGGGCTCATCGCCGAGGCCTTCTCCGTCGAGGACGGTACCCTCACCCCGACCCAGAAGGTGAGGCGAACCGCGGTGAACGCGAAATACGCCGACCTGATCGAGTCGTTCTATCGTCCCGAGTCCGTCGAGCAGACGATGTTCACGCCGTGATATCAGTATGATACCGTTGTGATATCAAATGAGAAGGCGGTGGTCACGGTCCTCATGACGGCCCCGACCATGGATGCGGCCGAGACCGTGGTCGGGAGCCTGCTGGACGAGAGATTGATCGCCTGTGGCAGTATGATTCCGTGGGTGGAGAGCCTCTACCGCTGGAAGGGGGCGGTCCATCGCGACGAGGAGGTGGTGGTCATCATGAAGACGGTCCGGCGGCTGGTCCCGCGGGTCCTGGAACGCGCACGGGCGCTTCACCCGTACGACGTCCCCGAGCTTCTCGTGCAAGAGGTGGTGGACGGGAATCCGGCCTATCTTGATTGGGTCGAAGAGGAGTGCGGCTGACGAGCGGACAAACACATGATCGACCGGATCAAGACCTTTTTCTTTCGCGAGATGGCCCCGCCGGCCGACGATGCCGAGGGCGGGCCGGGCCCGAGGGAGCTGCGCATTGCGGCCTGCGCTCTGCTGCTGGAAGTCGCCAACGCCGACGACTTCTTCAGCCGTGGCGAGCGTAAACACATGCGGGCCCTGGTGCGGCGCCATTTCGGTCTGAACAGGGAAGCGGCAGACGAGCTGATCGTGCTGGCCGAGGACGAGAGACGGGGAAGCGTGGACCTGTGGGGCTTCACCAATCTCATCAGGACGCACTACTCTACGGGGCAGAAGCTGGTGCTCGCCGAAGCGATGTGGGGCCTGGTCCTCGCCGACGGGGAACTCGCGGACAGGGAGGATTACATCATGAGGAAGATCTCCCACCTGATCGGGCTGGAGAGAGGCTATCTGGCCGAGGCCCGGAAGCGCCTCGAATCGGGTGAGGGGGACGAACGGCCATGACGATCACCCTTGTGAAGGTTCTGATCGGGGTCCTGGCCCTGGCGCTGGGCGTTCTGCTCGGGCTGCCGGGCAGGGCGGGCCGGAGCGGGGTCAAGGCGGAGAGATGGAAGCTTCACGGCCGCTCCCGCAATCTGACCGGAGTCCACAGCGAGGAGGACCTGCAGGAGCTGGAACGGACGCTAAGCAGGGACACCGCGCTGAGGCACCGAACGAAGCAGTACTTCACCCCCCTCGGATTCCTCTGGAGGGTGGTGACCCGCGGCTCCGACCGACGCCGCACGCGGCGCTATTTCCACACCGCCGCGCCCACGCGGAAACCCACGGGCGGCGCGAACCGTACCGCCGCGCCTACCCGAAAAGGGAATCGGCCACGACCATGATGCCGCCGATGGTCGCGCCCAGGACGTAACCGAGGCAGATGATCATCCTCAGCTCCCGTTCGGTCACCCCGCGGACCATCTTCTCCATCCGCTCGACCGGCAGCTCCAGCACCTTCGTCTCGACGCGGCCGGCCACGTCCAGCCGGCGCACCACGGACGGGATCTGATCCTGAACCCACTCCCAGAGCGGTTCACTAAGGGCCCGCTCGATCTTCGGCACCGCACCCTCGGGCAGGAACCGTCCCGGCCGTCCGACCGGCCGCTCCAGCATCGCCGTGGCCAGCGCGCGGGCCCCCTGCCGGTAGGCCTTGTCGGCGATATCGCTGCGGGCGGCCCGGACCACCCACTCCGAGATCCGCTCGGGGGGGATGCTGCCGATCAGGTCTCCCCAGGTGCCGCTGGAGGCGCGTGACAGCCCGGCCTCGATCCTGTGCGTCACGAAGGTCCGCGTGGCCGGATCGCGCGCCAGGTCGACGATCCACGACTCGATGGTGCCGCACGCCCGGACCACCGCGTCGTCGTCCGGATTGCCGAAGACCTCGTTCATCGGCCGGTTCAGGAGGTCCGCGATCGCCTCTCCGATCCCCCCGGCCATCGCCTCCCTCAGCGGACGTTCCCTGAGCATCTTCCTGATCCGCTCGGCCCCGTCCACTTCGAGGGTGCGGAGGACCTTCTTCACGGTGTCCTCGGTCATCACCAGGCGGGCGACGACGCGCTGGTGGAACTTGAGGTCGTGCATGAAGCGGTGGAGGACGTCCTTGACGGCGCGCTCGATGCGCTTGCGAGCCTCGGGCCGGTCCAGGACCGACCCCAGCCGCTGAATGGCCAGCGGGACGTATCCCTCGACCGCCCGCTCCAGCGTCCCGGCCACGCCGGGGGGAAGGATGTCCTGGATCGTCAGGTCGGAGGTGAGCAGTCGCTGCGATCCCCGCCGCACGTATTTCCCGACCATTTCGCGGAAGGCATCGCCTGTGACGGCTCCGTCGATCCACTCCTCGGCGGACTCCGTGATCCGGACCTCCCGCGCCGGGGTGAGGAGGTCGCCCACCGGTTCGTCGGCTACAAGGTCCGCCAGTGCGCTGGCCCGCCCCTCGACCGATTCCTCGAAGGCCTCCGATTGGACGTAGCTCTCGATCCGGTCCGCGGTGTGAGCGAGCACTTCATCGACGATGGCATCGACTTCCTTCATGACCTCCGGCCCGAGAAGCTCGCTCAGCGAGCCGCGCTCCACCTCGAGCAGGTCGTGCAGGAAGCGGGACAGCCCCTCGTCGAAGGCCTCGCGGAATTCGGGTTGCCGCAGCACCTCGGTCAGGTCTTCCTCGGTGAGGAGACGGGTCCCCACCGCGCGCCCGATCGCCGAGGCGAGGCGCGGCTGGTTCTTGGGAATCGCGCCGTGCAGGAAACGGAGGCGCCGTCCGGCCACCGACGGGGGCCGGTAGGGGTGGAAGAGCATCCAGATCGCGACCGTGTTGGTCAGCCCCCCTGCCACCGCCCCCGCCAGGATGGTGACGATCGCCTTGATCATCGCTGCGCGTGCCTCAGAAAGCCCTTCACGGCCACCCGGGCTTCGTCGACGGTTACGAATCCGGCCACTTCATAGACGCCGAGCACGGGAAGGATCGCTCCCTCTCCGTCGACGGCCTGCAGGTGCGAGCTCACCGATTCGACTTCGCCCTGCAGCGTGCCGTCGCTGGACCGGAACCTCCACAGGACCGGGATGTCGCGGCGGGCGCGCTCGAAACTGCGCGTCTCACCCCAGGCGAGGGTGACGGCGGGCCAGGACAACTCTTCCCCGGCGCGCAGCCCCCAGGCACTGGACGTTCCCGTCCCGTCGACATCGGCGAGGAGCACGTAGAGCGGTCCCTCTCCGATCAGCAGGCCCCATTCCGAGACCTGGCCGGAACCGTCTGCACGAGGAATGTAGGCGTCCACCACCACCCCGGGGTATTCGACGTCCGAGAGGGTTGCGGTGCCGGCGAGAAGCCTGTAGATGTCGCCGCGCTGGCCGCTCCAGTCGGCGAAGACCTCTCCCGGCTGCACCGAGAGATCCACGATGCCCTCCTGGTAGTAGATCTCGCGCAGCACGTCGTCCAGGCCCATCACCATGCGCGCCGCTCCGTGGGGAATGATCCGCCAGGGAGTGCGGGTCGTCGGCGTGACCCACCGTTCGTCCGCGAACTGGGACCACTGCTCTCCGCGGCCGAGCCAGCCGCGCAGGATGCGCTGCACCCCGTCCGTCCCGGTTCGGTTCTCGAAATCCCATGGCAGCAGCATCGTGGTCTCGTCCGAGACATCGAGGAACACGATGGAGCGCTGATGGCTGGTTGCGGGTGGCTCGGCGCCCGTGGCCTCCGCGTCGACGGTTCCGGCGCCGGCGTCGGCGTCGGCACTGCCCGTCTCCGGTCCGTCTCCCGCGCAGGCTGCCGAAAGTGCGCATGCAGCCACGAGAAGAATCGTCCGCCTCACCCGCGCCATGGCACCCTCCTGCCGGTCGTCAGGCCGCATGCCGCGCCGACGACCGAGGTTCCAGGATCTGTCCGGGCCGGACCCCGAGCGAACTGTCGAGCGAGCGAAAGAAGTGCCTGATCCTGCGGTAGTTCGCACCCAGGTCTCCCCCCCGGTGGTTGCCAAGGGCCGACATGTCGACACGCGTCTGGCCGTTCGGGTCCAGGGTCACGGAAACCAGGACGTTGGCCTCCAGCGGAAGCAGCGGGCTTCGCACATCGGCGCGGATCACGCCCAGCTGGTCGTCGGCGCTGACGAGCTTCCAGCCCTTCAGCCCGCCGCCGGAAAGCGCCAGCGCCGCGTTCCAGACGGGATCGAAGGGTATGGCGTAGGTGCGTCCCGCCAGTACGGGGTCTCCGCTCTCCGGGCTGGTGCGAGCCGCGCGCTCGGTGAATCCCTTCCACATTCTGGAAGGTGTCCAAAACCCGCATGCGAGGTCAACCGACAAGGAGGATTGATCGGTGCGTCCGGCGTCCCGCATCGCCGGGGGGTTCTTTCCCTGGGTGACGGGGTATGGCAATCTTCAAGCTGTCACTCGGTGCCGAAACCCGGCCGGTGCCGGAGCGTCCCCAGGGGCGACAACGCTGCGGGGTTGACGGACCCGCCTGAACGAACGGAGCCACGATGGACGACGGTCCGCTGATCAACGACTGGAATGTGGAGGAGTTCGAGACGCTGGCGTGGGGCCGGCATGTCGAGCTGGACGACGAGACGCTTCGCGACGGTCTGCAGTCCCCCTCCGTCATCGATCCGCCGGTCGGCGCCAAGATCAAACTCCTCCACATGATGGACGAACTGGGGATCCACACGGCGAACATCGGGCTGCCCGGCGCGGGTCCGCGCGCGGTTGCCGACATCACGCGCCTTTGCGAGGAAATCCGCGACGCCAGGCTGTCCATCACGCCCAACAGCGCCTGCCGCACCATGCTCGCCGATGTTCAGCCCGCTGTGCGCATCTCACACGAGACCGGCGTCCCGCTCGAAGTGTGCGCCTTCATCGGCAGCTCGCCGATCCGGCTCTTCGCCGAAGGGTGGACGATCGACGGGATGCTGCGGACGGCCGAGGAATCGGTCTCCTTCGCCGTTCGCGAGGGCCTGCCGGTCATGTTCGTGACGGAGGACACGACGCGGGCGGACGGAGAGACGCTGAAGGCACTCTACGGCAACGCCATCCGGTGGGGGGCGCGCAGGATCTGCCTCTCCGATACGGTCGGCCACGCCACGCCCTCGGGAGTCCGGGCGCTCATCCGGTTCGTCAAGCGGGAGATCGTGGACCCTTCCGGCGCGAATGTGAAGATCGACTGGCACGGCCACCGCGACCGGGGGCTGGGCCTCGCCAACGCCCTGGTCGCCATCGAGGCGGGGGCCGACCGCATCCACGCCACCGCGATGGGGATCGGCGAACGCGTGGGCAACGTCCAGATGGACCTCCTGCTGGTCAACCTCGCACTGGCCGGTGTGCACCACGCCGATCTGACCCGGCTGGCGGACTACTGCGAACTGGTTTCCCGCGAGTGCGGCGTCCCCCTTCCCTCCAACTACCCCGTGCTCGGGTCGGACGCCTTCCGCACCGCCACCGGGGTGCACGCGGCCGCGATCGTCAAGGCGCAGGCCAAGGGGGCCAACTGGCTTGCCGACCGCGTCTATTCCGGTGTGCCGGCCGCGATGGTGGGTCGGCGGCAGGAGATCGAGATCGGGCCCATGTCGGGCATCTCCAACGTCAGGTACTGGCTCGAGCAGCGGGGCTACGATCCCGATGACAGCGTGCTCTGCCAGCGCATCTTTGCACGGGCCAAGAACTCGGATCACACCCTGAGCGAGGACGAGGTCCTGAGCATCGTGCAGGGGGTCGGGGAGGAGCCGGCCGCTTGACACCTGAAAGCCTGGCTCGCGGGGTTGGCTGCATGCGGGCCGCATGAGAATTCCGCTCCGTTCGGCAACCTGGGCGCTGGGTGCCGGGGCGGTGGTTCTGATCGCGGCCGCGGCGTGGGGTGTGGCGCGCCGGGCGGTGGCGGAAGCCATGTACGACCAGGGCGAGAGGCGTCTGGGAGCGGCCACGGCCCTGGCTGTCGAGCGATTGCGCGCCTCCAGGGGGCTGGCCCTCGACAGCGTGGCGGCGGCCCTCGCCCTGGCCACCGGATACCGGGTGAGCATCTACGACCGGGAAGTGGCGTTGCTGGCCGACTCCGACCTCGGCCCGGCCACCCCGGATACCCTGTCGGACCGAAGCCGGCTCAGCGAAGTGGAGGGCGCGCTCCTTCGCGTCAACGCCTCGTCGCGGCGCACCAGCCTTCTGGACGGACAGCGCTACCTCTTCAGCGCGGCGCGCCTCTACCGGGAGGGCGAACCGGTGGTGATCCGGCTCGGCGACCCCCTGGCCCCGATGCGCGATGCGGCCGCCCGGGTTGCGCGCCTGGTGGCGGCCGGGGTGCTCGCCGCGGGGCTGATCGCCCTCATCCTGGCCCACCGGGGCACGGGTGCGGTCACCGGGTCGCTCGAACAGGTAAGGCGCCTGTTGGCGCGTCTGGCGGCGGGGCAGCCCCCCGGTCCGCGCATCAAGCTGTCCGGCGTGACGGAGCTGGCCCGGCTGGCTTCGTCGGCCAACAGGGTGCGGTCCGAACTCGAGGAACAGGTGGCGCGGGTATCGCGGGAACGCGACGAACTCACGCAACTCATGGACGAGGTGGCCGAGGGGCTCATGGCGCTGACCAGCGACGCCCGGATCCTGCGCATCAATCCCGCCGCGCGGGGACTCCTCGGCGTCGCCGACGTGCCGCCCTTCGCGCCGGTCGGATCGGTGGTGCGCGACCCCGTCCTGCGCGAACTCCTGGAGGCGTCGGTCATCCGCCCCGAGGGCCGTCTGGAGGTGACGGTCGGGGGGCGCGAACTGGAGGTCCGTACGAAGATGGGTACCGGGGGAGGGTCGGTGGTCCTCCTCGTGGACGTGACCGAGATGCGCCGCCTGGAGGCGGTCCGCTCCGACTTCGTGGCCAACGCGTCGCACGAACTCAAGACGCCGCTGACCGTGATCCGCGCCGCCGCCGAAACGGTCATCGACGAGGGTCTTCCCCCGGACCTGCGGCTGAAGTTCCTGCGCTCGATCGAGGACAACACCGTGCGGCTCCAGCGCCTCGTCGACGACCTGCTCGATCTGTCGCGCTACGAATCGGGCGCGTGGCGGCCGGCGCGGGAGCGGCTTGAGATTGAACGGGTGGCGTGTGCAGCGTGGCAGGAACAGGAGGAGGCGGCGGTGCGGTGCGGGGTCGGGTTCGAGGTCGTGGGGACGGGCGAGGTGGTCGGGGACGAGGCGGCCGTGTACCAGATCTTCCGCAACCTCTTCGAGAACTCGCTCAGGTATGTTCCGGAGGAAGGGGGGCGGATCGTGGTAGTCGTCGGTTCCCGCGGCGGCCAGGTGGTGGTCTCGGTGAGGGACAACGGCGCGGGCATTCCGGCCGCTTCCCTGCCCAGAATCTTCGAGCGTTTCTACCGGGTGGACGCGGCGCGGTCGCGGCGGGAGGGGGGGACGGGACTGGGACTGGCGATCGTGCGCCACCTGGTCTCGAGCATGGGGGGAGAGGTCTCGGCCGAGAGTGTCTGGGGATCGGGTACGACGATTTCCTTCAGCGTGCCGGTTCACCGGACCGAGGCGCTGGGGGTGACTGCGTGATGGCGGTGCGCGGATCGGCTGCCGGCATGGTGCCGCTGCTCGCGGCTCTCCTGGCGGGATGCGCTCCCGACGCGGGAGAGGGCGGACGCGTCGTGGTGGTCGACGGCTCGAGCAGCCTGTACCCGCTTTCGGAAGCGGTGGCCGAGGAGTTCGCGCGCGAGCACCCGGGATCCCGCATCGTCGTACGGGTGTCCGGGACGGCAGGGGGACTTCGGCGTCTCTGCGAGGGCGAGGTTCACGTCGCCGGGGCGTCCCGCGCCATGACTTCCGCCGAGGCTGCGCGCTGCCGGAGTGCGGGGATCGAGTACCTGGCCCTCCCCGTCGCGCGCGACGGCGTCACGGTTGTCGTCAACTCCGGCAACGATGCGGTCGGCTGCCTGACCATGGCCGAACTCAGGCGGCTGTGGGAGCCCGGCAGCGGTGTCACGAACTGGCGCGACCTGCGACCCGGGCTGCCCCCCGAGAGGGTCCGTCTCTTCGGGCCCGGCACCGATTCGGGCACCTTCCACTTCTTCACGGCCGTGGTCATGGGACGCACCGGCGCCAGCCGCGCCGACCACTACCAGACCGAGGACGATCACCTCATCGCCCGCGGCGTGGCCGGCAACCGCTGGTCGCTGGGGTACCTGGGATCGGCCAGCTACGCCGCGAGCGAGGAACGCGTGCGCGCACTCGAGGTGGACACGGGCTTCGGATGTGTGCGCCCCACCCAGGCGAAGATCGGGGACGGCAGCTACAGCCCCCTGTCGCGCGATCTGTACATCTACATGGCAAATGCGTACAACAATATGTACAACAACCTGTACACTTTCGTGGCCTACTACGTTTCGGCAAGCCGGGAGCTGGCCGAAGAGGCGGGCTACGCGCCGCTTCCCTCCGAAGAGTACGAGCGCAGCCTCGCGCTCCTCGCCGCGGCACGAGAGGGATCGTCATGACAGCGGCCCGGATGCCCCTGAGCGGCCGCCGCGCGCGCGAGCCGGCCGACCGGCTGGCGCGACCGGTCTTCCTGGCCTGTGCGGTGCTGACCGCCGGGATCGTCGTGGCGGTGGTGGGGGTGCTCGTCCTGGAGACGGCACGCTTCTTCGGGGTGGTGTCGCCGGTGCGCTTCTTCACGGAGACGAGCTGGACTCCCTTCGCCGAGGATCCCCGTTTCGGCATACTCCCCCTGCTTGCCGCCACCGCCCAGATCACGGCGGGAGCGGCGGTGTTCGCAGTTCCCGCCGGACTGATGACCGCGGTCTACCTGGAGCACTACGCGGGTGTCCGCACGGAGCGGATGATGGCGGCGGTCACCATGGCGCTGGCGGCGGTCCCGACCGTGGTCTTCGGGTACCTCGCCCTCACGCTGGTGACCCCGCTTCTCCAGAGACTCCGGCCCGGAACGGAAGCCTTCAACGGTCTCGCCGCCTGTCTGGCGGTGGGGTTCATGATCCTTCCGACGGTCGTGGTGCTCACTCGGAGCGCGCTCAGGTCGGTGCCGGCGGCGCTCATGGAGACCGGACTTGCGCTGGGCGCCACGCGCGGCCGTGTCGTGGCCAGGGTGCTGATTCCGTCGGCCGCTCCCGGAATCATGGCGGCGGTGCTCCTGGCGATGGCCCGCGCCGCCGGCGAGACGATGATTGTAACGCTCGCGGCGGGGAACCAGGCGCAGCTCACCTGGAGTCCGCTGGAGGGTATCCGCACGCTGACCGCCTTCATCGCGCTGTCGAGCCTGGGTGACGCGCCCTCGGGAACGGTCCGGTACGGGGCCTTCTTCGCGGTGAGCGCGGTCCTGTTCGCGGTCACCTGGGGGCTGCACGCCACGGGGCGATTCCTGATGTCGCGCCGCCGCGCGGAGAGTGCAGCGTGAGGGGCGCGAAGCGGCACCGTGACCGGATCGGCACCGCGTGTGCGGTGATGACCGCGGTCGTCGCGGCCGCCTTCCTGGCCATGGCCGCGGTACTGGTCGTCAGGGCGTGGGGCGCCGTCGGCCCCGGCTTCCTGTTCGACCCGTCGTCGCGTGTCGCGGACCGTGCGGGGATCGGTCCGGCGCTGGCGGGAACGCTCTGGCTCGCGGTGCTTACGGCCGCCTTCGCCTTCCCGGTCGGCGTAGGCACGGCGGTCTACCTGGAGGAGTACGCGCCGCGCACGGGACTGGCGGCGGTGGTGGGCGGGGCGGTGGCGAACCTGGCCGGCGTCCCGTCGGTGGTGTATGGGGTGGCCGGACTCGCGCTCTTCGTGCGGGGGATGGGGATGGGACCGACGCTGCTGGCAGGGGGCTGCACCCTCGCCGCCCTGGCGCTCCCCACCGTGATTGTCACGGCGCGGACGGCCATCCGTGCGGTGCCGCGCGGGCTCCGCGAAGCCGCCTTCAGCCTGGGCGCGACCCGGTGGCAGGTGGTGCGCGGCCAGGTCCTCCCCGCGGCCGCCCCCGGGATCGTGACGGGCAGCTGCGCCGCCTTCACCCGCGCGGCCGGCGAGGCCGCGCCGCTCCTGGTCCTGGGCGCGGTCTCCTTCATGACCTTCGCACCGCGCACGCCCGCCGATCCGCTCACGTCGCTTCCCACGCAGGTCTTCGCGTGGAGCGCCCGCTCGCAACAGGACTTCGCGGCGGTGGCGGCAGGCGCGGGAGTCGCCCTCCTGCTGCTGCTGCTGGCCATGAACCTGGTGGCGCGGGCCGTTCACCGCCGGGTGCAGGGAGTCTCGCCGTGAGCGATTCGTCCTCCGAACGGGCGGCGGTCCCCGTCCTCGCCGCCGAAGACCTGACGGTGCGGTTCGGCCGCAGGACGGCGCTGGCCAACGTTGCGATCGCCGTGCCCCGCGGGCGCGTCGTCTCGGTGATCGGTCCGTCGGGGGGCGGCAAGACCACGCTGCTACGCGCCTTCAATCGCCTCAACGAGCTGACCCCGGGCGTCGCGACCACCGGTACCGTGCGCTTCAACGGCGTCGATCTGCACGGTGACGAGGTCGATCCGGTCGAGGTGCGGCGGCGCATCGGCATGGTATTCCAGCAGGCCACCCTCTTCCCCCGGTCGATCTTCGACAATGTCGCCTTCGGACCCCGCGCCGGCGGGTACGGCGGCGACCTGCTGGAGCTCGTGGAAGAGGTTCTCGACGCGGTCGGTCTCTGGTCCGAGGTGGCCGAGGATCCGGACCGGCCCGCGATGCAGCTGTCGGCCGGGCAGCAGCAGCGTCTCTGCATTGCGCGGACGCTGGCGCTCAGACCCGAGGTGCTGCTCCTCGACGAGCCCACCTCGGCCCTCGACCCCGCCGCCACCGCGCGCATCGAGTCGCTCATCCATGCCCTCAGGGGCGACTACACGATAGTGCTCGCCACCCACGGACGGCGCCAGGCCGCGCGCCTGTCGGACTTCACCGCCTATCTGGCCGGGGGCGAGCTGATCGAGTACGGTCCAACCGAGGCGCTGTTCACCAACCCGCGCGACCGACGCACCGAATCCTACCTGACCGGCCGGATCGCATGACCGACCCCCTGCCCGTTCGCGGTCCCTTCGAAGGCGAACTCGACCGCCTGCAGCGGCTGCTCCTGGAGATGGCCGGCCGGGCCGAGGAGCTGGTGCGCATGGCCATGGAGGGACTGGCCGCGCGGGACCGGGAGATGACGAGGCGCGTGCGGAAGGCGGACGACCGCATCGACGAGCTCGAGGTCGAGATGGACGAACGGGTGCTTGAGCTGTTGGCGCTCCGGCACCCGATGGCGGGCGATCTCCGGCTGGTGTTCTTCGCGCTCAAGGCCTCCAACGACATCGAGCGCGTCGGAGACCACGCCGTCAACATCGCCAAGTCGAGCCGGCGACTGACCCGGCATCCCCCCCTGCCCGACATCCTGGAGATCGGCGAGATCGGGGGGCAGGTCCGCAAGATGCTCGGCGACGCACTGGACGCCATGGTGACCCGCGACGTGGAGAAGGCGAGGAGCGTCATCGCGCACGACCAGCGCGTGGACGACCTGCGCCGCTCGGCCTTCCGGATCATCGTCTCGTACATGCTGGAGCAGCCGCGCTATATCAGCCCCGGGCTCGAGATGATCCTGGTGGTGCAGAACCTGGAGCGGGTCGGCGACCTGGCCACGAACATCGCCGAGGACGTGGTGTTCCTGGTCGAGGGGCGGTCGATCAAGCACATGGGAGCGTCGGCGTGAGCGAGAGCGCGCGGGCGCCTCACGGCCAGGCCGGCGGCGGCATCGGCGAAGCGGTGGAGGAACTGCTGGGCCGGGTGGGGACCGAGACCGCGCCCGAGCCGGAGGCTGAGAGCGAGTCGCTGCGGGGGAGGGTGGCGGTGGTCACCGGCGGCTCCAGCGGGATCGGGCGCGCCACCGTGATGGCCTTCGCGGAGGCCGGCGCCAACGTCGCCTTCAACTACCTGGACACCGGTGAGGACGACCGGCGGATGGCCGAAGAGACGTGCGAGATGCTGCAGGGCAGGGACGTCCGGGTCTTCGCGCGGGCCGCCGATGTGCGCGAGCCCGGCGAAGCGTCCGCGTTCGTCGCCCAGGCGCACGACCGGCTCGGCGGGCTCCACTTCGTGGTCAACAACGCGGGGATCGGGCGCGACCGCGCGCTCTGGCGCATGAGCGACGAGGAGTGGCAGTCCGTCGTCGACACGAACCTGTCGGGGGCCTTCTACTGCACGCGGGCGGCAGCTCCGTTCATGCGCGCCCAGGAGTTCGGCAAGATCGTCAACGTCTCGTCGGTGCACGGCCTGTCCAGCGAGTTCGGACTGGTCAACTACTGCTCGACCAAGGCCGGGCTGATCGGCTTCACGCGCAGCGCGGCGCTGGAGCTGGGGTCCGCGAACATCAACGTGAACGCGGTGGCCCCCGGATACATCCGCACCACGCAGCTGACCGAGCGCGTCCCGGCCGAGATCCTGGACCGGGCCCGCGAGCGGAGCGTGCTCGGCCGGCTGGGCGACCCGCAGGATGTCGCTTCGGTGATCCTGTTCCTGTGCTCCGAGGCTTCGCGCCATATTACGGGCGCGGTGATTCCCGTCGACGGAGGATACCTGATATGAAGAAGACCGCGAGTCCGGAGCGGAGTGCCGGCGAGGTCCGGCGCAGCGATCGCGAGTGGCGCCAGGTGCTGACGCCGGAACAGTTCAAGGTCACCCGCAAGGGGGGCACCGAGCGGGCGTTTACGGGGGCGTACTGGGCGCACAAGGAGGACGGGACCTACCTCTGCGTCTGCTGCGGGCAGACGCTCTTCGGGTCCGCCGACAAGTTCGACTCGGGGACGGGGTGGCCCAGCTTCACGCGTCCGGCCGCGGAGGAGCATGTGGGCGAGAAGGACGACCGCAGCTTTTTCATGCGCCGGACCGAGGTGGTGTGCAGCCGCTGCGACGCGCACCTGGGGCATGTGTTCCCGGATGGGCCGGGGCCGGGGGGGATGCGGTACTGCATCAACTCGGCGGCGCTGGATTTCGAGGCGGGGGACGAGGGGTGAGCCGCGAACATGCACATATACTCATATGAGTAGGTCCGTCACCGTGATCCCCGGCGACGGGATCGGCCCGGAGGTCACCGCCGCGGTGCTGCGGGTGCTCGACGCGGCCGGCGCGCGGCTGGATTACGACGAGCGGGCGGCGGGCGAGACCGCGCTCCGGTACCAGGGCAGCCCTCTCCCGCAGGAGACGCTGGATTCGATCGAGGCCAACCGGGTGGCGCTCAAGGGGCCGCTGACCACGCCCTCCGGCTCGGGGTTCCGCTCGGTCAACGTGGCCATCCGCAAGGAGTTCGATCTCTTCGCCAACGTGCGGCCGGTGCGCACGATCCTGCCGGGCGGGCGCTACGAGGACATCGACCTGGTGCTGATCCGCGAGAACACCGAGGGGCTGTACGTCGGGGTGGAGCACTTCATCGGGATGGAGCGCGACCCCAAGGCGGCCGCGGAATCGGTCATGATCACCACCCGCTTCGGCTCCGAGCGGATCGTGCGGTTCGCCTTCGACTACGCTGTGGCGAACGGGCGCGGGAAGGTCACGCTGGCGCACAAGGCGAACATCCTCAAGCACACGCAGGGGCTGTTCCTGGAGGTGGGGCGGCGCATGGCGGAACGGTACGCGGACCGGGTCGCCTTCGAGGACCGGATCATCGACGCGACCGCCATGTTCCTGGTGCTGGATCCCTACCGCTTCGACGTGCTCGTCATGGAGAACATGTTCGGGGACATCCTGAGCGACCTGATGGCGGGGCTGGTGGGGGGGCTGGGGTTCGCGCCGGCGGGGAACATCGGCGAGACGCATGCGGTCTTCGAGGCGGTGCACGGGTCGGCGCCGGACATCGCGGGGCAGGGGGTGGCCAACCCGACGAGTCTGCTGCTTTCGGCGTGCATGATGCTCGATCATGTGGGGCAGGGTGGGGTGGCGGCGAGGATTCGCGACTCGGTGCAGCGAGTGATCCGGGACGGGGTGGCGCGCACGATCGACATGGGGGGCACGGATGGGACGGAGGCGTTTG
>VXOC01000318.1 GCA_009840215.1 Gemmatimonadota bacterium
CCACCCTCTACCTCCGCCAGCACCTCCCGCCCAGCCCCCGTAGTCCGATACCTCTGATTCCTGCTGGTCGGTCTGTCAGGAATGGTCATCTCGATCCATCCAGCCTCCAACAGCGGCTTGAGAACCTGGTTCCTGAACTTGGTCCGGTCCTTTCTTCCCGCCACCGCCATGAGCGCCGTGATAGGCTGAGCCGCCAACGACTTGAGGAGAATCTCGACTTGGTGCCGACTTGGTGCCGAGCCGATCCCGACCTGGTCCCTCCGAGGTCGCGCCCGAACCCTCACCTCCCACCGCCGGACGCCGAAAGCCCACCGTCACCCAGTGTTCCGACACATCGATCACCGGGGCGGGCACTCCCCACTCCCGGCAGAGATCTCGAATGCGCCGGATGCCCGATCCGATGTGTTCCACCGCATCCATTCGGTGCAGGACCCCGAAGAGGAGAGGATTGCGCGGGACGCTCTTCAAGCCCAGCTCGGCCTCGGTCATCCCCGCCGGAAGGCCGCCCGGGCTCACGATCTCGAGCCGATCATGATACAGGCAGACCTGGACGTTGGCCGTCGAACGGTAGTCCCTGTGCGCGACCGCGTTGACCACCGCCTCGCGGATTGCGTCCAAGGGAAGCTCGGGACGTTCGCAGAGGAAGGGAAACTCGGCGCTGGACGAAGCCGGCTCTGCCACGAGATCTTCGAGAATCCGAATGTACAGCCGGCGACGTTACTCGGCCGCTTGGATGGACAGCGTACGCTCGCGCCGCGCCAGGCCATCACACACGACGACCCTGCGCTGGACATCCAGGCCGGGCGCGGTGACCTCTAGGTCCGAGAGAACCGCACGCGGAATCATCCGCATGTTGGTGCCTCGGGCAAAGCGATCGCAGTGGCGTTGGGCGCGCGGCAGGTTGATCGCCCAGGCGACGAACTCGGGCAGCACGACCTCGCGCTTCGGACGCAGGATGAAGAGCGGCAGGATCGCCAGGGCAGGTTCCCGGAAGCGGTCGTCAAGCGCGCACGCCGTGTTCGACTCGCTCCGGTAGCGGAAGAGGACGTCGCCCGAACCTACCAGGTATCTCGCCGGCACGGCTTCAACCGGTAGGCGGGTCAGGCCCGCGGGATCCACGCTGCGACCAGACTACTCCTCATCCCGCAGCCCCGATCGATACTGGAATCACCCCCCTCAAAACGCCGAAATCCCCGTAACAGTCTGCCCCAGGATCAGCGAGTGGACATCGTGGGTTCCCTCGTAGGTATACACCGACTCCAGGTTCGCCATGTGCCTCATCGACGCGTATTCCGCCAGAATCCCGTTCGCCCCCAGCAGCCGCCTGGCCTCCCTCGCGATGTCGCACGCCATGTTCACATTCGCCCGCTTCGCCAGACTCACCTGCTGCGGGGTCATCTTCCCCTCATCCTTCAACCGTCCCAGCCGCAGGCACAGCAGCTGCCCCTGGGTGATCCAGGTCAGCATGTCCGCGATCCTGACCTGCTGGATCTGCTTCCCGGCGATCACCCCGTCGAACATCACCCGCTGGCCCGCGTAGCTCAACGCCTCGTGGTAGCACGCCATGGCGGCGCCCACGGCTCCCCATGAGATCCCGTAGCGCGCCTGGGTGAGGCACATGAGAGGGTGCTTGATGCCTGCGGTCTCCGGCATCAGTGCGTCGGCGGGCAGGTGGACGTCCTCCAGGGCCAGTTCACTCGTGTCCGAAGCCAGCAGCGACAGCTTGCCCTTCTGGTCGCGGGCGCTGAACCCCGGGGTGTCGGTGGGGACGACGAAACCCCGAATCCCCCGCGAGTCGCCCGGCTCCCCCGTCTGAGCCCAGATTACCGCCACATCCGCCATCGAACCGTTGGTGATCCACATCTTGGTGCCGTTCAGGACCCATCCATCGGCCGTCTCGCGCGCCCGCGTGATCATTCCGGCCGGGTTCGACCCGTAGTCGGGCTCGGTGAGGCCGAAGCAGCCGATCTTCTCGCCCGACGCGAGCCCGGGCAGCCACTCCCGCCTGTGCGCCTCGCTTCCGAAGGCGTAGATGGGATACATGACCAGCGCACCCTGCACCGACACGAAGGAGCGCACCCCGGAGTCGCCGCGCTCCAGTTCCTGCATGATGAGCCCGTAGCACACGTTGTTGAGTTCCGCGCAGCCGTACTCTGCCGGGAGGTTGGCGCCCAGCATGCCCAGTTCGCCGATCTCGGGGATCAGTTCGGTGGGAAAACGGCGCTCCACGTACGCGTCGCCGATGATCGGGGTGACCCGGTCCTCGACCCAGTCGCGGATCGTGTCGCGCACCATGCGCTCCTCTTCCGACAGAAGGGAGTCGATGTCGTAGAAGTCCAGCCCTTCGAACCTTGCCGCCATTTGCATTCTCTCCAGAGGGTGAAACGGTCATCGCAGAGAGTGATCGAGTGAGCGCGGCGTCGGCGGCCCATCCGACCTCTCTCCGAGGCCGTCAGTTGATTGTCACTGATTCCCGGGCCGGTGCCGGAAGCGCAGCACCCCGAAACAGAGCTCGGTTGCCGCCCGCGAGCACAGATAGAAGGCGGCCAGCACGACGCCGATCCAGCCACCCAGCAGCGCGGCCGACGGTTCCTGCACGAAGTAGATCCAGGCCGCCAGCCCGGCCGCCATCACCCCGCCACCCATCCACCCCACCCGCTTCGCCCGCGCCTTCGCCCCGGCAATGCACTCCTCGCACCATAGCAGCCGGTCGAGTTCCTTCCCCCGGCTCGTCCGCCCGCACCGCGCGCAGTGGAGGTCCAGCGCGGACCCGCCGTTCGGCCCGCTCCCCCCCCCGGGGGGGGGGGGGGGGGGGGGGGGGGGGGGGGGGGGGGGGGGGGG
>VXOC01000096.1 GCA_009840215.1 Gemmatimonadota bacterium
CCCCCCACCCCCCGCTTTTTTTTTAATCAAACGGCGACCACAGAGATCTACACGCGTAAGATCGTCGGCAGCGTCAGAGGTGAATACGAGACAGGGGCGGGTACGTGCGCTGGAACTTCTTCACCGACGCGACTGTTGAGGTGGGCGGGGAGGTTTGGGTAAGGGACGGGCGGCTGGTCGAACGCTGATCGTCCGCCGGGCAGCTATGTCCGGTCCGCGGCTCCCTTGCGCTCCGCCTCGAACAACCGGTCCACCTCGGCCGACTCGTAGCCGGGCGTCCACCGCGCGACCACCCAGTACACCAGGAACGACAGCGCCACGCCCGGGAAGACCTGGTGAAGGCTGTCCGCCCACGGCAGCCAGTCCCATGACACCAGGACCACCAGCCCGGTGACGAAGGACGCCACCGCCGCCCGGCCGTTCCCCCGTCTCCAATACAGTCCCATCAGCAGCGCGGGTGCGAAGCACGCCCCGTACACGGCGCCCGAAAACGCGGTCAGCCCCACAATCCCGTCGGGAGGATTGAGGGCGATGACCGCGGTGATCAGGGCGAAGAGCGCCACGTAGAACCTGGTCGCCCTGAGCGTCGCGCGCTCGGAGACGGGCTCGCGCCACATTCCGACGAGGTCGCGCTGGGTGGTGGAGGCCATCACCAGCAGAACGCTGTCGACCGAAGACATCGCCGCCGCGACCATCGCCAGGAGGAGGAACGCACCCGTCCCCGCCGAGAAGACCTCGGGCATTGTGAGCAGTTGAGGCACCACCAGGTCGGTGTCGGCCAGGCCGCCCGGCATGATGTTGCGCGCGTAGAGCCCTACAGGGATCAGCAATGAGTAGACGAGCAGGAAGGCGGCCGTCGATACCCACACCCCCTTCCGCGCCGCCGCCCTGCTCTCCAGCGCGTAGAACCGGGACAGCTGCCTCGGTTCGACGACGAACTTCACCGTCCCGGCGAAGACCACGCCCAGCGCCAGCGGCACCGCGACGCCCCCTCCCCAGCGCAGCAGCGGCTCGGTGACCGGGTCCTCGGCGAGCGCCGCAAGGGACCCGAATCCGCCGGCGGCGGTCATCGTGCCCCGGAAGAGCAGGATCCCGGCAACGATCATCACTACACCCTGCACCGCGTCGGTCTTCACCACCGAGATGAAGCCGCCCACGACCGTGTACAGCATCACGATGAAGAAGACGATGATGATCGCGGCCCGGTACGGGATGTCGAGGAAGACTTCGAGCAGGTTGCCGATCCCCTTGAAGACCGCGGTCATGTAGAAGAACGACGCGAAGAGGATGATCGCCGCCGCCATGACGCGCGCGGCCGGGCTCCCGAAGCGGAAGCCGATGAAGTCGGGGATCGTGAGCGAACCCAGCGACTCGGTGAAGGTGCGGAGCCGCGGGGCCACCGCCACCCAGGCGAGAAGCGACAGCCCGACCACGAATGGGATCAGCAGGAACCAGGTGACTCCCCAGTCGTACGCCTGGCCGGAGAAGCCGACGAAGGAGTTGGTGCTCGAGTAGGTGGCGAAGAAGGACAGTCCGATGGCGATCGGTCCCATCGACCGCCCACCCACGAAGTAATCGGCGACGCCGCGCGTCCGCCGGTTGCCGGACCAGGCGTGGTGGGCCAGCACCGCGGTGTAGGCGAGGAGCAGCACGTGAACGATCCAGTACGTGCGCAGGTTGTCCAGGATGGCGTCGATCATTCGACCAACATGCGCCGGACCCGCGTCTTTTGCACCTTGCCCATGGCATTTCGGGGCAGTTCGGGGACGGCCCGAAACAGGTGGGGCACCTTGTACGGGGCCAGGCGTTCCTTGCCCCAGGCCCTGAGGTCGCCTGCCGGAATGTCCGCGTGCCCGGCCGACGGGATCCACGCCGCGCAGAGCAGCTCTCCCCACTCGTCGTGCGGCATCCCGACCACCACCAGGTCCTGGACCGCGGGATGCGTGCGGTACAGCTCCTCCACCTCGAGCGCCGACACCTTGTAGCCCCCCGTCTTCACGATGTCGACGCTGCGGCGTCCGAGTATGCGGTAGTAGCCGCCTTCACCCACACAGCCCTCGTCGCCGGTGCGGAACCAGCCCTCGCGGAAGGCGGCTGCGGTTTCGACCGGCCGGCCCCAGTACTTCCGGAAGACCTGGGGGCCGCGCACCTCGATCTCGCCGTGCTCACCGCGGGGGACGGGGTGGCCCTCGTCGTCGACGATCCGGACCTCGACCCCGGGCAACGGCGGACCGACGTGGCCTGGCCGCCGCTCCCCCTCCAGGGGATTCGAGAGCGCCATCCCGATCTCGGTCATGCCGTACCGCTCGAGCAGGGTGTGGCCGGTGACCTCGCGCCAGCGGTCCATCGTCGCGACGGGTAGCGCGGCCGAGCCCGAGACCATGAGGCGAAGGCGGGCCGCGCCCCCTGACCACCGCCGCCGCGTGGCCGGGAGGGCGGCCTCCCAGGCGCGGATGAGGCGGGTGTAGACGGTGGGGACCGACATGAAGAGCGTGATTTCCCCCGACGCGAGACGGTCCCAGGTGGAGGCCGGCGCGCCCGAACCGAATTCGCAGGCCGCGCCGGACCAGAGCGCGCAGGCCAGGGCGTTGACGAGGCCGTGGATGTGGTGGAGCGGCAGCGTGTGCAGGATGCGGTCGGAGGCGGTCCAGCCCCAGGCGGCGGTGAGCGTGGTGATCTGGGCCGTGAGGTTGTGGTGGGTGGTGAGTGCGCCCTTGGGGCGGCCCGTGGTGCCGCTGGTGTAGATGAGCAGCGCGGGGGTGGAGGGGTGGGGTGGGGTGGTGTGTGGGGTGGGGGTGGAGCCAGTGTGGGGACTTGGTGGTGTCG
>VXOC01000035.1 GCA_009840215.1 Gemmatimonadota bacterium
GTGGGGGGGTGGGTGGCGGTCTGGTGGGTCGACGCGTCCAGGGCGTGGACGTTCGCCCTGGGGGCCGTGGTCGTGGCCGGGTTGCTGGCGTTTCTGTACTTCGGGGGGGTGGCCGCCCTGCTGGGCTGGATCCTGCGGCGGAGCGGCCACACCGGGCAGCTGCCGGACCCGAGTGGACGCAGTCTGCTCCGGCTGCTCCCCGGCTACATCTTCATCTGGCTGGTCAATGGGGCCGCCTTCGTCTGCCTGAGCCGGGGCATTGGCCTCGACATCGGTTTCGGCGTCGGGACGACGGCGTTTGCGGCCGCGTGCTTCATGGGCAACGTCTTCGTGTTCGCCCCGGCGGGAATCGGCATTCGGGAGTCCTCGCTGGCCGGCCTGCTGACGCCGATCCTCGGCAGCTTCGAGGCGAGCGTCGTCCTCGCGACGCTACAGCGGGTGTGGATCACGGCCGTGGAATTGGCAGGGGCCGCGTCGGGGGCATTTGTTCTGCGCGGAACGAGCGCTCCTGGCGGCACTGGTCAAGCCAGGGTGAAATCCGGCGATCCGGCCGCCGGGGCTCCAGCGGAACCTGCCCCGGAAACCCATTGACAGGCATGAATCTGCGGACCGGTAGAGAAAGGAGCGACATGGGTCAGCATCGATCAACCGGAGCCAGTGGGGATGACTCCAGCCGCATAGGACGATCCTACTATGATGATTCGGGGTATTTTGATTGTGAGGCCGGCAGCCACCTGCACGACTTCACCAGCCGATTCCAGCAGTATCGGATCAGGAAGGTGCTGGAGCTACTTGTTCCGATGCCGACCGACAGGGTGTTGGATCTCGGTTGCGGATGGGGGACGATAAGTCTGGCTCTGGGTCCGAGGGTGGGTGAGGTGGTCGGGCTCGACTTCTCGGAGCGGGCCGTAGCTGACTGCAAATCGCGCCTCGGCAACAGCGACTTCGGCAACCTGGAGTTCCGCCTGGGCGACGCTCGAAACACCGGTCTTGATGCGGGCTCGTTCGATGCGGTTGTAGCGGCCGATCTTTTCGAGCACCTGTATCCCGATGACTCCGACCGGGTGGCTGCGGAGGCTTTTCGGGTGCTGAAGCCCGGCGGGCGCTTTGCCGTTTGGACCCCGTGCCGCCGCCACATCCTCGAGGTGCTCAAGAACAACAACATCGTTCTGAAGCGCCCTGTCAGCCATGTGGACTACAAGTCCATGGCCAGAATGAACTCGATCCTGACCGGTTCCGGATTCGAAATCGAGCGCGCGTACTTTGCCGAATCCCACTTGCCCGTGCTCAGCGCGATTGAGCGGCTGGGGCAGCGGTGGGTGCCCCAATTGCGGCGCAGGATCGCGGTGTTGGGCAGGAAGCCGCAGGGCCCCGCATGACCGCCCCGCAGCGCGTCCTGGTGATCGTCCCCACCTACAACGAGCGCGACAACCTGCCCCGCGTCGCGCCGTTGATCCTGGCCCAGGGCGACGCCTTCCACATCCTGGTCGTGGACGACAACTCGCCCGACGGGACCGGGAAGGTGGCCGACGCCATGGCCGCGCGGGATGAGCGGGTCAATGTCCTCCACCGCCCGGGCAAGCAGGGTCTGGGCGCGGCGTACGTGGCCGGCTTCGGGTGGGGACTGGAGCGCGGCTTCGACGTCCTCATCGAGATGGACGCGGATCTGTCGCACCCCGCCGACCGTCTCCCGGCGCTGGTCGCGGCCCTCGAGGATGTGGACGTCGCGGTCGGGTCCCGGTACGTCGGGGGCAATATCACGGTGGTCAACTGGCCGCTCAGGCGGCTGATGATCAGCCTCTTCGGCTCGTGGTACGCCCGCATGATCACCCGGCTGCCCGTCAACGACGCCACCGGCGGCTTCAACGCCTTCCGCCGGCGGGTTCTGGAAACGGTCGGACTCGAGAAGATCCAGTCGAACGGGTACAGCTTCCAGATCGAACTCAAGCTGCGGGCCTGGCGGGCGGGATTCAAGCTGTGCGAGGTCCCGATCGTCTTCACCGAACGCGACAGCGGCGAATCGAAGATGTCCGGCAGGATCATCCGCGAAGCCGTGTGGCGGGTGTGGAAGCTGCGCCTGCTGGACCTGCTGGGGAAGTTGTAGGGGGCAGGGGACTTGGCGCTCGTCGACTTCTGCTACCGCTGTCCGGAGTGCGGCCACGATCCCATGGGCGGGGCGGGGGACGCCGCCTGGTGCGATTCGTGCGGGGTGCGGATCGAGCGCCAGCGGGGACGGCTCGTCGCATCGATTCCGGAAAATGATATACAATTCGATATCAAAGCTACCGATCTATATAGAAAAATATATGAACTCGGCGGTCCCATGCCCCGGGCGACTCGCGCCGACGGGACCGTGGGGTACTCGGCGCGGGCCGAGATCTGCTGGCGCATCTCTGAACAGCCCGTGTGGCACCGGGGCGCTCTGCTGGGGTTCGCCGAGAGCATGGGGCCGAAGGCTCCGGGCACCATCAGGGTCGACGGTGAGGCCGTAACCGTCGATGACGGCCGTCCCGAGAGCGGCCGCTGGCGCCTTCTCGACGTTCGCGCCGTGCAGGCCGCATCGAAGTCGCTGCAGCTGTCGCTGCCGGGGGACGCGCTCGTGCAGCTCAGTTTCCTGGACGATTCGCCGAGACGCTGGGAGATCCTGATGCGGCGCCTTGTCGCGGACGCGTACGAGCACGCCGGACGGGGCAGGGTGATCGAGTTTCAGCCACGGATCGTGACGGGATAGGGCACCGTGTCCTGGTATTCCTTCTTCCGCATGGTGTCGAAGGTCGTCGCGTGGAGACTCGTGCGGCTGGAGGTGGCGGGCAAGGCACACGTCCCCCGCAAGGGGCCGTTCCTCCTGATCGTGAATCACCTGAGCTTCCTGGACCCGATCCTGGTCGCGGTGGCCTGCCCCCGGCGTGTCCACGCCCTTGCCAAGAGCACACAATTCGCGTCGGGCCGGTTCTATGCCTGGTTTCTGCCCCGTGTCCACGCGATCCCCACGCGCCGCTACAAGGTCGATCCCCAGGTGGTCCGCACGGTCCTGCGCCTCCTCGAGGCGGGTGAGGGCGTGTGCATCTACCCGGAGGGCGAGCGTAGCTGGGACGGCACTCCGCTGCCCCTGCGGCGCGGATCGGTGCGCCTGCTGCTGAAGGCGGGGGTGCCGGTCGTCCCCTGCGGTATCTCGGGCTCCTTCGAGGCGAAACCGCGCTGGAGCCCTTCGCGTCACCGGGGCCGCGTATCGCTCCGGTTCGGCGAGCCCATCGAATTCGGTGTCCACGACACGCGCGCGGAGAGGGAGGAGGCGTTCGATGCGGCCGCCGAGCGGATTGCCTCGTCTCTGGCGCGGCTGAGCGAGTCCCCGGATGCTGGCGCGGGGGGGACCGGAAGACCAGTTTCAGCCCCATGATGCGCTCCACGCTCCTCTGGATCTCGGAAAACAGCTGGTGCAAGGACACGCTGCCTCGGTACGGCTTCGTACGCCGCGCGGTGCGCCGCTTCATGCCCGGCGAGACGCTCGATGAGGCGCTCGACGCCGCGCGTACGCTGGAAAACGGACGCCGGATCCCGTCCCTCATCACCTTCCTTGGCGAAAACGTCGCCGACGAGGCCGAGGCGCGCGAGGTGGCGGACCATTATGTCGACGCAGCCGCGCAGGTGGCCACACGCGGACTGGACGCCGAAATCTCGCTGAAGCCCACCCACCTGGGCCTCGATCTGGGGTTCGGCGTGGCCGAGGAGAACATCCGCCGGATCACCGCTGCCGCCGAGGCCCACGGCAACTGGGTGTGGATGGACATGGAGTACAGCCGCTACGTCGATCCCACCCTCGATCTGTACCGGGCCATCCGCGCCGATCACCCCCATTTCGGGATCTGCCTGCAGGCCTATCTCCACCGGACGCCCGCGGACCTCGAGTCGCTGATGCCGCTGGGACCCGCGATCCGGCTGGTGAAGGGGGCCTACGCCGAACCGCCCGATGTCGCCCTGCCGGTCAAGGCCGATGTGGACCAGGCGTTTTACGACCTCACGCTGCGCATGCTCGCGCCGGATGCGCGGGAAGCGGGTTTGCGTGCGGGTCTGGCCACCCACGACCCGGCGCTCATCCGCCGCATCGACACGTGGACGGAAGCCAATGGCGTGGCGCGCGATGCGTACGAGTACCAGATGCTCTACGGAATCTCCGAGAACGAACAGCACCGGCTGGCCGAGGGGGGGCGGGGGATCCGCGTCCTGATCAGCTATGGGAGGCACTGGTTCCCATGGTACGTGCGCCGGCTGGCGGAACGGCCGGCCAACGTTGGATTCGTCCTGCGCAGCATGGTGCCGTTCGGAGGGAGATCGTGATTCGTTTCAGGAGACGGGAATTCGACTGCGCGTCGCGCGGTGCCGTCGGCGCGGCCCGATGGGCATTCGCGTTCGTCTTCCTGCTGGCGCCTGGCTGTGGCCAGCCGGAGGCGGACCGGCGTTCGACGGCAGCGTACGAATCCCCCCATGCCGCGGCGATCGGGGAAGCCCGCACGCTGCTCGATTCCCTGATGCAGGCCGAAGCCATTCCCGGCCTTTCCGTGGCCGTTGGCAGGGGGATACAACTTATTTGGTCAGAAGGATTTGGATTCTCCGATCTGACACATAACGTTATGGTCACACCGTTGACCCGGTTCAGGGTCGGCAGCGTGTCGAAGCCCATTACGGCTGCGGCTCTGGGCGTCCTCGTGGAGGCGGGTGCGCTGGACCTCGACGCGCCGGTCCAGGACTACGTTCCGTCCTTCCCGGAGAAGCGCTGGCCGGTGACCACGCGGTTGCTCGCGGGCCACCTGGGCGGCATCCGCCACTACCGGGGCATGGAGAACTTCTCTCGCACCCGCTATCCCACGGTGCTGTCGGGACTTGCGATCTTCGCGGACGACTCGCTGATCAATGAGCCGGGGACCGAATACTCGTATTCCTCCTACGCGTGGAACCTGATCAGCGCGGTGGTGGAGGGGGCCGGCGGCGAGGACTTCCTGGAGTACATGGACCGGGTCGTCTTCGACCCGTTGGGGATGGATCGCACGGTTGCAGACCGGAACGGGCCGGTCATCCCGGACCGGACCCGCTTCTATGTGGCCGATTCGGCCGGACAGGTCTTCAACGCCCCCTATGTGGACAACAGCTACAAGTGGGCAGGGGGCGGCTTCCTCTCCACGCCGGAGGACATGCTCGTCTTCGCCAACGCCCATCTGGAGCCGGGATTCCTGCAGGCCGAGACCCTCGAGATGCTCTTCACGTCGCAGCGTCTCCGCGACGGCACCGAAACGGGTTACGGCATCGGTTGGCGCTCGGCCACGAACGAGCACGGCGAGAGGATCGTGTCACATACCGGAGGCTCGGTGGGGGGACGCACGGTCCTGACCCTGAACCGCGACACGGGACTGATCGTGGCGATCGTGGCGAATCTTTCGGGTGCACCGATCAGCAATGCGCTGGCGGGGCGGGTTGAGGAGATCTTCAGGGGCGGGGCGGAGGCGAACTGACGGGGCCATCCTCGCGTTCGCGGAGTGATCGAGGTGGAGGGTGGATAGGGGAGGGGTCACGATGGTGGGAAGTTGTCCACTGTGCCGACACAGCGACGGGGACTGGTCGCCGTCAACGCGACTTTACATAATATATATTATGCGACATATTCACGACATTATCAAGGCTCCCACATCTTGAAACCCCTTCGCTGACCCCCCCCTTGGAACCCCGGACCCCTACCGCACCATCGCCGCGACCTCGGCCCTGCGCATCTGGACCACGTCGCGGCCCGGGTCCATGGCGTCCATCTCGTCAAGCAGACGGTCGTAGTGCGCCAGCGCCCCCGCGGGATCGCCCTGCGCACGACGCAACCGCGCCGCACTGGCGAGCGCATCACGCACCTGGAAGCCCAGGCGGGCCCGGTCGGCCAGGCGTTCGTACAGGCCTTCGGCCGCCTGGAGGTCGCCGAGGTCCTCGGATATGGCGGCGAGCATCGCGGCTGCCTGGGCGCCCAGGGGCTCGGTCACATCGCCGGCCAGCGGCCTCAGGACTTCCGCGGCGGCCTCCCTGTCGCCCAGATCCGAATGAACCTGGGCCAGGATGAGGCGGGCCTCGTCGGCGAAGGGTGTGCCGGAGAAACGATCCAGGTAGAGCTCGAGATCGCCTTGCAGCACGACGGGGTCGTCCGCGGTTACCCGCATCTGCAGTTCCTCGAGCTGAAGGGCGGCGTTGGTGTGCAGAGCGTCCCTGTATCGTCCGTAGTACATGAACGCCGCGACGCCCAGGACGACAATGACGATGGCAAGGGTCACGATCGGACGGTTCTTCTGCGCCCAGTTGCTCGCCTCGAGTGTGGCCGCGACGAAGGCGTCCTCCTGGTCTACAGGGCTTTCCGGTTTCGGGGGGCGCGTCCCGGGCTTGCGATACTTTGGCATGATGGCAAACGGCTCGGTTTCTGCTCGGAGCTTTGAAGTCCAAAGGGGGTCGACGGACAACTTTAATCGTGCCCCCGAACCGGGGTCAACGCTGGCGAACATCCATGCCCCGCGGTCGCCGCGCCGTCTTTTCTTGCCGGGAGAACCCTCCGAGTCCCATTTTGGGGCAAGTTCGCCCGTCGCGTCTCGACACGTTCCGGAACGCGGGGAGGAGGGAAATCCGCGCATGGACCGCACCGGAAGCTCCGGTTTCCTGCTGCTCACCCTGGGTCTTGCGGCCTGCGAGCCGCCGGTCCCCGCGACCATCGAAGTCAGCCCTGTCGAGGCAACCGCGGTGACCACCCTTGAAACGGTGCAGTTCACCGCCCGGGTCTACGACGATCGAGGGGATTGGATTCCGGGGGCCGAGGTGGAATGGGAGGTCAGGGGCAAGAGCGTGGCCGCGGTGTCGGCCTCGGGCGTGGCAACCGCGCTTGGACCGGGTTTCGCGGACGTCGTGGCCACGCACGAGTCGCTTACCGGTGCCGGGAGGTTGTTCGTCGAACTCGAGGTGCGCGGTTTGAAGGGCGTGTCGGGGGACGGACAGACGGCGACCGCGCTCAGAGCGCTGCCGGAAAGGCTGACGGTGTACGTCCACGATCTCGGCGGGGCGCCGGTCCCCGAGGTCGAGGTGGAGTTCGAGACACTCGAAGACGGCTTGGCCCTGCCGCGTATCGCCACCACGAACGACCATGGAGAAGCGTCGACCGGGTGGGTCCTGGGGATGGCTGCCGGCACCCAGATCCTGCGGGCGAGCGTGGACTCCTTCTCCTTCGACTTCACGGCAACCGCAAGAGAGCCACCGCTGGGCATTCCCGCCGCGGTATTGTTGAGAGGGCGCCTGACCGTCCCGTACCGCGAGGTGCTGGAGGTCAGGGGCGGCGTCGAACCGCTGTTCTGGTCCGTGGCCTCCGGATCGTTGCCCGCCGGTCTGGCTCTGGATACGACCGGGGCGGTTGTGGGCACCCCCACCGAAATCGACTCGACCGCCTTCACGGTTCGAGTGCGCGATGCGGAGGGCAGCGAGGCCGAGCGGGCTTTCGGGCTCCGCGTTTGCGCAGCGCCAATCCGGATCGTTCCCGGCGAATTCGTGGTGGACGATCCGGCCGCGAGGTCCTGGTGTCCTCCCGTCCTCCCCTCCGGCGCGGAAGGCGACCGGTATCGGTTTGCGGTGGTTCGGACCGACGTCGTTGACGACGCAATCCGGATTTCGGTCGTGGTCAAGGTCAACCGGATGGATCACGAAGCGTCGCGGTCGGCGGTCTCCGCGCCCGCACCGGTCTCCCGTCCGACGCCGCGGTTCCCCCCTGCGGTCACAGGGGCAATGCGGATAGCCGACGAGTCGTCCCGGCTGCATGCCCGGCTCCTCGCGGATGGCAGGCGCCTCGTCCGGGAGTTGGGCACCCAGGGGGTGCTTCCGGACAGGAGGCCCGGCTCCGGCCACCGCGGCCCGGGTGTCGTGATGCGGAGGGACCCGCCGCCGAACCGGAGGGAGTTTCGGCCCTACTCGTTCTTTCGGGAATCCTGCGAGGATCCGCCGCCCGCTCTCAGGCCCGCCTACCTCGTGGCCCACAACGACCACCTCGCCGTGTACCAGGACTCGGCCCAGCAGGGCCTCCGGCCCATTCGCGCGGCCGCCGCGCAGCAGGTGCTGGACTATTATGGGGACCATGGCGCCTCGACGATCGAGGAGTACTTCGGCGGCGTCCCGGACATCAACGGCGACGAGCGGGTCAGCGTATACGTGTCTCCGGTCGTCCCCGAGCTGGTGGCCGCATTCGTCTGGCCGGGCGACTTCTACTCGAGCGAGGCCTGCTCCTGGTCCAACGAGATGGAGCTGATCTACTACAACCGAATCATGTTCGACTATCTCGAGCACGCCCCCGACAGCGGATACCAGGCGCTGCCAACCATGGTGCACGAAGTCAAGCACCTGGGTTCCCACTACATGCGACTTCGTGCGGGGACGCTGCAGCCGACCTGGATCGAAGAGGGGACGGCCGAGATCGCCGCCGAGATCTCCTCTCGCAAGGCGATGGAGGCGGTCGGGGCCGTGGCCCGGGGTGCGCGGCTGGACAAGGGCGCGTATCCGCAGGCGCCCGACGGCTTCATCATCACACCCGAGAACTACGGCGTGGTGCTCCGGCTGGCCAGGATGACGGCGTCGTACTCGGGAGAGCTGAATTCGCTGAACGTGGATCCCGGCCACCTGCATACCTTCTACGGGACCTCATGGCACTTCCACCGGTTTCTCGGAGACGCGTACGGCAACGCTTCGGCCAGGGGCGACGGTCCCTTCTTCACCGCCCTGAACGACGGCACCACGCCGCCCGGGATCAGGGGCATCGAGTCCGTCACCGGCATGGAGTTTGCCCGGCACATGGGAGACTACACCGTGGCCATGATGCTGAACGGATCCGGAGCAGCGGAGCCCGAGCCCGGCTTCACGACCTATGACTTTCCGTCCGCGACCGATTTTCCGCCCGAGACCTTCGAGTATTTCCACCCCGAACTGCAGCCCGACGGTCTCTACCCGTGGGCCCATACCGGCGCCGAGCCGGTAGGATTCCACGACGCCATCTACAGCGGCACGCTGGCGCCGGGCGGGATACGGTTCCACGAGTTCGAGTCCGATGGAACGGGTTCCGGGATCGAACTGGATGTCACGACGAGCGACAGGAAGCGTGCCGTCCGGATCGTGATCGTGCGCGTGCGCTGAGCGCTCGGCCGCAGTCGGGCGCGGCAAGTGAAGACCCGGGGCTGCCCCGGAGACGGTTCTCCACTGGCCGACAGGCTCAGCGGCCGGTGACGAGGGCAGCCAGCAGGTGCCGGTCGATGTTGCCGCCCGAGACGACGACCGCCGCGCGGCCGCGGGGCCGGTAGCTCCCGGACCAGAGCGCCGCCAGCCCGACCGCTCCCCCGCCCTCCACGACCAGCCGGCACTCCCGGAAGGCCCTCCGCACGGCCGAGCGAATGTCACCCTCATCCACGACCACATGCCGGTCGATGACCTGTCCGCAGAGCGCAAAGCTGTTCCGGTTGGCCAGGCCGATTCCGCCCGAGAGCGCTGACGCGACCGTCTCCTCCTCGGGCAACTCGATGGGGCGCCCCGCCTGGAGGCTTCGGTGCATGACCGAGGCCCGCCCGGCGGAGACGGCCACCACCCGTATCCCGCGATCCCTCACCGCCAGCCCGATCCCCGCCACCAGCCCCCCACCCGAGAGCGGCACGATCACCTCTTCCACGCCCGGCAGCTGGCGGGCCACTTCCAGGCCCACCGTCCCCTGCCCTTCGATGACGTCCAAATCGTCGAAGGGGTGCACCGACGGGAGCCCCTGCTGCGCCGCCAGCTCGGCGGCCCGCTCCTCGGCGTGGTCGTAGCTGGCACCGGCCCGCACGACCCGGGCCCCGGCGGCGTCGATGGCGCGCAGCTTGACGGGGTCCACCCAGTCGGGCACGCACACGGTGGCACGGATCCCGAGGCGGCCCGCCACCTCCGCCACCGCCCTCCCGTGGTTCCCGGACGAAGCGGCGACCACTCCCCTGCCCCGCTGCCCCGCATCCAGTTTGAGCAGCCGGTTGGCCGCGCCGCGCACCTTGAAGGAGCCTGTGTGCTGCAGCGACTCGATTTTGATGTGGGTGGGCGGCGCGCCGGGCAGATCCAGCGGTACCACCGGCGTCTCCCAAGCCAGCGGACGGATGCGGCGGAGTGCTGCCGCGATGTCCACGACTACGAGATGATCCGCTGCGCCTCGATCAGCTTCACCACCCACAGCCCCGAGTTCAGGTCGGAGGTGAAGATGTGGCCCTTGTGGATCTGCGCGCCCCAGGTCATCCCCCAGTTGGGGACGGTGGTCTCGCTGTCGGTCGTCTTGAGGACGGCGATCTCCCTGCCCTGACGGTACAGGTCGCCCCGCAGCTCGCCCGAGATGTCGACCACCCGCAGGCCGGCCTGGTAGTAGCCGACGTAGAGGCGGTCACCCTCGACCCAGATGTTGTGCGCCCCGGCTTCGGGCACCTCGTAGCGCGCCACCTCGACTGGGTTCTCCGGGTCCTCCATGTCGAGCACGTGGATGTATCCCCGCGCCTCGATCGCCGCGTCGGCGTTCCAGTCGTCGGGGAAGATCTCGTCCCCCACGAAGAGGTAGCGGCCGGCGCGCCAGGCGGTGTGCGTGTTGCCCGCGGGGTACTTGTAGCGTGACACGAAGGCGGGCTCGGTGGGCGTGCCGCCGTGCGTTCCCGCGCCCACGTCGAGCATGACCGCGCCGTCGTCCCAGTAGGACAGGTAGGCGTACCCGTCCTGGACGATGACGTCGTGCAGCGACTTGGTGTCCGAGGGGGGCAGTCCCCAGCGCCCGACCTCGTCCGGGTTGGCGGGATCGGAGATGTCGATGATGTGGATGTCGCGGGTGCCGTTGTGGACGGCGTAGACCAGGTCGCCCTCGACCCAGACGTTGTGGACACCTCCCGGCACCGTGCGCTTGTACTCGGAGATGATGGTCGGGTGGGCTGGCGCGGAGAGGTCCAGGATGACGATTCCGTTGCGGCGGTCCGACGCGCCCTCTCGGGTGAGGATGCCGATGCGGTTGTTCGGGTGGATCTTGACGTCGTTGATGCGGCGTGCGTCGAGCTGCACCGAATCGGTGAGGACCGGAGCACCGGGATCGGTCACGTCCCAGACCTTCATCCAGTCGTACATGAAGGTGCCGACGTAGGCG
The DNA here is from genome assembly GCA_009840215.1 of Gemmatimonadota bacterium. Lineage (GTDB taxonomy): Bacteria > Gemmatimonadota > Gemmatimonadetes > Longimicrobiales > Gaopeijiaceae > Bin94. The sequence goes on from VXOC01000035.1 coordinate 11,180, forward strand.
TAGTCGCGGCCGTTGGCGCCCTCGAAGACCCAGGTGTCGCCCGAGTGGTGGTCGGCGGCGGCCCCCCGGCCGACACGGACGAGTTCGGCCTCTTCGATGCGGGTTGTGATGGTGGCGGTTGCGACCGCTACCCGGCCCTCGCCGTACATGGCCGTGATCCGGTAGGTGCCGGGTTCCTCGGCGACGAAGACGCCCTCGGGGCCGTCGGCCTCGATCTGGGCGCCGCTTCCGCCGACCGTCCACTCCGGGTGGAGTGGGGTCGACGCTACGGCCTGGAAGCGGATGACATCGCCGGTGCGGCCCTGGGCCTCGGCCGGGGTGACTACGACCGTGCCCGGGACGCCGGTGGTGACCGAGACGGTGACGGTGGCGCGTGCCTGGCCTGCGGTGATGACGATGGTCGCCTCGCCTGCGGCGCGTGCGTAGACGCGTCCCGTGGCGTCCACCGCGGCGACGGATTGGTCGCTGGAGGTGAAGGCCAGCACGGGGTTGCGGACGTGCTCGCCGTCGGGTGCGGTGGCTCTGACCAGGACCGGGGCGCTGGTGCCGGTGATCAGGGTGGCCTGTGGGAGCGAGACGTCGAGGGCGGCGACGGGCAGCGCCCGCACGATCACCGTCGCGAACCCCATGACGTTGCCGGTACGGGCAGCGATCCGGGCCTCACCGGGGGAAACACCGGTCACCTGGCCGGTCTGGTCGACGGCGGCGACTTCGGGGTTCATGGCGATCCAGCGCACGGGTGGGTCTGCAAGCACGGTCCCGTCCTCGTCATAGGCGGTGGCCGTGACGGAGACCGTCTCTCCCGCGTCGATGGTCATGCTGGCCGGGTTCAGTTCGATCCGGTCGGGACCGGGGAGCGCGGTGGCCAGCAGTAGCAGTAGCGTACTCATCGTCATCTTGATCCTCTTGCGGTCGGGGGTCGCCGTGGGCACCGGCCGGGCCGGCCTGCCGCGGCGTCCTCGTGTTGTCCGGGCGAAAAGATAGGGTTTCGGCGCGCGGGCGTCACGGCGACATCCCCGGTCGACCGGCCCACTTGTCCCCGCGATGCCCCTCTTCGATCTTCGAAGCGGTTTGAACGTCCCCGTAGCTCAGGTGGATAGAGCGACTGCCTCCTAAGCAGTAGGCCCCAGGTTCGAGTCCTGGCGGGGACATTGGGTACCTCCGCGACCGCCCGGCTTTGGTGGTGCGATCCCTACCCGATAGATATCAAACAGCGTCTCCAGGGTGAGCGGCTCTGGCTCGGCTGGAACCTCGCCGTGGAACTTCGGGCCGGTGGACGTCCGCGGCGAATTTGGTCCACCTGCGTCTTCCGCTTCGTCAGGTAGTTGCGGGGCATTGAACAGCATCTTGCGGGACTCGATCAAGCGGTTGATCCGGTCCTCGCAGGTCTCCTCCTCCGTTTCCCTGCCCGATCCCACCTGCGCGTACCGCCTTGATCGTGTCGCGGATCTGCCGGTCGCATCCTGCGACGGTCGGCGACCACGATGATCGAGTCGAAGACGGGGCCTGCCTTTGTTCAGCGGGGGGATCATCCCTGTCCAAGGTGTCGCCGAGGGCGGCGGAAGTTACGGGCGAGCGACCTGCGCCCCAATAGGTTGCCTGCCGTCGGGGTTGTCGCGATGTTATCGTGTCCCAGACCGATACTATCAATTGGTATTCACATATGTCCCACTATGATGCGAACCTTGTCATGGTCGATCAGCAGCCGCTGGCCGCCCACATCCCTGCCGTCAAGCCGAAGTAGGGAATGTCCATCAACGCCGCCGAACGGTACTCGCCGGCTGCGTCCCTTATCTCCGACTCCAGCCGAGGCGCAACGTGCCCGCGACCGCGTTCGCCGCCTACTCGGCACCGCACCACCAAAGGAACCAACACAATGAATACCCGAGTGACCTCCACCATCGCCGGACTGGTCCTGCTGGCCGGATGCGACAGCACGGAACCGAATCGCTTCCCCAACGCGTGGCGCGGCGAGATGGTGTACGCTTCCCCGGAGCTTCAAGCAGATAGCGCGGCCACCGACACAACCTTCGTCTCCGTCTACTTCGAGGGCGAATCCGGCGTTACTGCCGGGGGCCGGGTCGTGGCCGTGCTGGAGTTCGAAGAAAAAGGATCTGACGACAGCAAATGCCACATTTGGTTCCTGCCGGAGGACGACCGCTGGTGCGATGCGTTGCTGTACGGGGAAGGCGCGCACTATTGGGATTCACAGTTCGAGTTTGTGGTCCTGGGGTTCAATGTGCCCATCCAGCCGTCCGACTCCACCACGTCCGCGAGCGGCTGGCAGGAATACTGCCAGTGGAGCGGCGAGGTGTTCGAGGACAAATGGTATGCCTACCTGCGGTGTGGCGACGCGGGCGAACTGAAGGCGTCGTCGCTGTTCGTGCCGCACCGATCCCCTTGAGCCGGAACATGGCGCGCCGACCCCGCCGCTGCCGCTTTTACGAGCTGAGCGGGTTCGGATGAAGCTCATGCCGCGCGGGTGTTGCGTGACTTCGCGCCCGACGCGGTCAGGCAGGCACTCCTGGCATCGCGTAACGGTTTGGGACCGGGCTACCCGCAAGTGAAATGCGGGCCTAGGTTTGCGGTCCGGGATTCCGGAGGACTTGCCGCCGGAAAACGAAATCCAGGGTGGGGATTGTCTCATGCCGGAGGTACCGGAACTTCGCATGCGCGGGAAATCGGGCAGAGGATCCCGCTTGGCGATACTGATCGCCCTGGCGGCGGTAGCTGCTGTCTCGGTCGCGGTCGTCTGGATCTCCGGCCCCACTGCAGTGGACAGGACCGGGACCGAAGCAACCGCTGAGCCCGTTCCGCCACCGGCGCCCGAGGCACCGACGGAGCCTTCCTCCAGTTCCCACGCTGCCGGGGTCCAGGAAGTCGTCGACCTTCCTGTCGAAGACCGCCCGCTTACCGTCGACCTGGTGGAGGTTTTCCGAGTGGGTGGCGGCACCGGCACGTGGCAGGAGTTCACCGACATCACTGGACTCGGATTCGACGCCGGCGGAAACATCCATATCGCCAATGCTCCGGGTTTTGGAGAACTTGCGGGTGTCATCGTGAGCCCCCGAGGCGAACTGGTGGCGACTTTCGGGCGGATGGGCGATGGGCCGGGCGAGTTCAGGTTGGTGGGGGCGATGGTCGCTCTCGCCGACGGGCGCGTCGTCGTGTCCGATGTCGGACACGCGGGGTACCACATCTTCGGGTCGGACGGGGAATTCGAGCGCATGGTCCGATTCGCCGGCGGTCAGCCGAGCCTCGACCTCACGTCGAGAATACTCTGGGATGGGGACGAGGGGTTACGGATCCTCAAGGCCGACCGTAGCGGCAACCTCCTCTCCCGCATGCCCCAGACGACAAGCGTCTCGGTAGATTCGACGGGTGGAATCATATCGACGCGACGGTCCGTGTTCGATGGCCCGCGCCAGGTAGAGCGGATCCTGCTCGATGGCGACGAAGCACGGACTGAGATCGTCGTCACCGGATGGGATCCGCCCGGCCCCACGCGCCTGGTGGCCTTCGCGCCCAAGTTCCTCTTCGATGCCCTTCCGGGCGGAGGCGTCGCGTATTCGGATTCTTCGGCCTACGCCATCAGGATCGCCGATCCCGCGGGCAGGGTTGTCCGCCTCCTGCGCCGTGCGCTTGAAGCCCGGCCGGTCACCGACGACATTCGCCGCGACTACAGGGAAAGACGGATCGATGCGGCCCACGCCGCGCTGAGCGAAGGGTTGGAGCGAACCAGAGGGCTGGTCAGGGAGATGCTCGAGCAGGCCGCGAGCGCACCGCGGAGGCTGCGCGAGCGGCGGATCAGGAACAACATTGAGAACGTGCGGTTCTACCCGGAGATCCCGCTCGTCGACGACCTCAGGGCCACTTGGGAAGGAACGCTCTGGGTGCTGCGAACGCCGGAGGACGGCTATCCGTCCGAGTCGGTGGGGCTGGGCCGTCTCGCGGGGAGTCCGGCCCCGATCGATGTCGTGACCTCGGGTGGCCGCTACGTGGGCACCTTTCCCGCCCCCGTGGCCGCCATGCCCGTCGCGTTCGGGCCCGACGGACTCGTGGCCTTCGTCGAGATCGACGAGTTCGATGTGCCGACGGTCATCGTGAAGAGGTTGCCCGACGAAGTGAGATAGCCGGTTCGAGACCGTCGGATCCCTCCGCCGGAGCCCGTGGCCGGTGGAGTCACGAACGAAGCACCAGGATCAGGGGAGCCAGCGAAGCGTTGCGGTGAGGGAATGCAGGCGGAGATCGGCGATGGTCTGGTTGATGGCGATCTGCAGGAGTCGGCGGCCGCCGTCCTCATTGTAGCGGACCACCTCGATGTCGCCGATGGCAGTGCCGATATGCCCTGTGTCCGTGTAGCGGTATCCGAAATCCAGCAACGCGGCGGCGCCAAGAGGAACGGTCAGGCCGGCGGCGAGCATCCACGCGAAACCGGGGCCCGTGCCCGGGGGAAGAGACGTGTAGGGCACCTCGCCGCCGGGTCCCCTGCGGAGGTGGCCGGAGGGATCGTCAGGGTTGGGGAACCGTTGGATGTAGTCGGTGAGGTGGTAGCGGTTCGCGCCCATTCCCGCGCCCACCCATGGGTGCAGGCCGGTGAGCGTCCCGAACCCGTAGAACCCCGACAGCATCAGCCGACGGGCTTTCAGATCTGCTTCGGTCGGCTGCACAGCCCCGCCGGACGGGTAGTTCGACTGGCCCTCGTACGCGAATCGGCCTGTGATCTCCAGCTCCACCTGGGCGCGGAACGCCCCGAAGCGGTAGCCCGCCGCGAAGCTGTACTCCGGTCCGGCCCCGAGCGCACCGGTGTCGAACTCGTCGTCACCGTAGAGGGCCACTTCGCCCGCGTCTTCGCCGTTGACGAAGCGGACGTCGGCCGGGAGGACGGCGGCGACGCCGAGGGTGAGGGAGAACCGGCCGGGACCGGTGAATGCCTGGGCGGTGAGGGCGGGTGGCACGGTGGAGAGGCAACCCAGCCCGAGAAGCAGAGCGGGCACGGTGGCGATGCGCCGGCGGTGGTCGATGTGCGTCATTGCCTCAACACGGGTCAAATCCCCCGCTATTCGAGCGGCGATGCAATAGCCTGGGGGTGACCCACCAGTCGTTCACGATGTAAAGCATGCTTTCCATATTGGAAATTGTAGTATACACAGGGATTAGTCGAGTCACCTATGACGACGGGCTACTGCGTGCCGATCCCGCTTCCCGCCCGCCGCCCCGCCCTGTCCAGCACTACCACCGCCCCCACGCCCACCGCAAACATCATCAGGACCGTCAACGTCCCGGTATCTCCCACGATCGGCAAAACCAAAACCTCGCTGCCATCCTCCCCCTGCTCCATAAAGGGCCACAGCTTCCTCAGCGACCCGACCATGAGCCCCACGAGCACGGCCAGCGTCGCCTCCCGCCACCGCGCGAAGAGGGCCTTCAGGATGCGTGTGAAGGTCAGCAGCCCGAAGGCCATTGCCGTCAGCATGGTGGCCACGACCGCGGCGGCGCGGAGGTCGCCCTGCAATGCCAGCGCCAGCGAGTGAAGAACGAAGGAATAGAGCCCCAGAAGCAGCAGCACGAACGACCCCGAGATCCCGGGCAGCACCATGGCCGAAATCGCCAGGGCACCGCCCACGAAGACGTACGCCAGGCTCGGATCGCGGCCCCCGGTCAGCGCCTCCGGTTGCGAAACCGCGGCAATCTCCACCGGGCCATCCGCCGCTCGGATCGAGGCCGCCGGCAGGTTCCCCGCTGCACCGGCCGCCCTCGCAACGACCTCGACCTCGAGCGAGGTCGCGCCCGCCGGAGCCACCCGCGACCGCGAGAGGCCGAATTCCACTGCCGGGTGGCCGTCCCCCGCGGGGGCTTCCAGCGTGAGGTTGCCCGGGGTGAGCCGGATGTCGTCCGCGAGCGGGGTCGCGAACTCGAGGGTCACACTGCCGTGGGCATGCCGGGTGGACGGCTCCGGCAGACCCGCGAACCATGCGGTCAGCAGGGCCGCGACACAGGCGAGGATCCACCGCGACGCACTGCGCCGTCCGATCTGGCGTGCCGGAATCGTGACCGACGCGAGAACCAGGCCCAGGAAGAGGCCCCGCATTTGTTCAGGGTGGCTGCTCAGCAGCGGCGGGAGTATCTGCGCCCCGGCCAGGATCGCCGGGACCACGCCCGCCACGACGGACGCCATGAGCAGGATATGGCCCGCCTCCGCCCCCTCCGAAGCATCGCCCAGCCGCGCGGGTTCCCTGAACCCCTCCTTCAGCAGTGCCCGGAACGAACGCATCCGCAGCCGGCGGAGCATTCCGGCGCCCACGCTCCCGACCGCGGTGATCAGGCGCGGGTAGATCCCGAGGATGAGCGCCACCGTGCCACCCGAGACCCCGGGAATCACGTCCGCGAGACCCATGCATACGCCCCTCAGGGAGTTGCCGAACCAGTGTTTCATGGCAGGCCGTCCGCTTCGGGGTGGCGCATGCCCCCGGGGTCGAGGACTGTCGCGACCCGCTCCGGTATCCCCCGCCCCATCAAGGCTGGAGCTTCCACCCCCGCACGTGATCCAGACGCGGATAGCTGGTCAGATCCAGGTGCAGGGGCGTCACCGAGATGTACCCGTCCCGCACCGCGCGAAAGTCGCAGTCGGGGCCGCCGTTCCAATGGGGGTAGCCGCCGCCGATCCAGTAGTATTCGTGCCCCGAAGGGTCCGGGGCCCGGGTGATGGCGTCGGAGTAGCGGCGCTTTCCGAGGTTGGTCACACGCACGCCACGGACATCGGCGGGATCGATGGCGGGGAGGTTCACGTTGAGCAGTTCGTGGTCAGGAATCCCCTGCTTCAGGATCTGCTCGAGCAGCCGGCTGACCACGGGCTGCCATCCCTCCACCTCTTCGATCCCGCTTCCCACGTAGGAGAACGCGACGGCGGGGATCCCCAGGATGGTGGCCTCGATCGCGGCGGCCACGGTTCCGGAGTAGAGGACATCCTCGCCCATGTTGGGGCCGTGGTTGATCCCCGAGACGCACAGATCCGGCCGCCGGTCGAGGAATTCCATCACCGCCAGGATGACGCAGTCGGTGGGGGTGCCGTCCACGATGGTGGTCCCGTCGGGAACCTTTCGCTTGCGAAGCGGGCGGTGCAGCGTCAGGGAGTTGGAGGCGGCGCTCCGTTCGCGGTCCGGGGCCACGATGTCGACCGGTCCGATCGCGTGGGCGGCTTCCGCCAGGACCCGGATTCCGGGCGACAGGTAACCATCGTCGTTGGTGCAGAGGATTCGCACGTCTGTATGCAGCCAGTCAGCTGTTGGGAAGAGTGAGCACTTCGCGAAGGGAGGCGATTTCTTCCTTGATCGACTGCAGGACGGCCGGATCGGTGTGAACCCTGCGGGCCTCGTCCGCCCTTCCCCCCCTCCGCATCTCCTTGAGTTCCCGCTTGGCGCCCTCCACGGTGAAACGCTTCTCGTAGAGGAGGTGCTTCACCAGCAGGACGGTTTCAATATCCCGCATGCGGTACACCCTGCTGCCGCCGCGGTTCTTGTTCGGCGAGATCATGTCGAATTGCGACTCCCAGTACCGGAGCACATGGGCCTTGAGTCCCGTCAGGGCGCTGACCTCGCCGATCGAGTAGTAGGTCTTGCGGGCGATCGGCGGCTCCAAGCTGGTCAGCTCCTTCCCCCGGTGGGTGACATTCCCGGGTGTTCCGATGTGGGTTCGCGGGTCATGAGGCGATGAAGGGCCTCCATCGGGTCGAGACCCTCGGCAATGATTCTAAACACCTCGGCCGAAACGGGCATCTCCACGCCGAGCCTGCGGGCGAGTGAATGCACCGCCCGCACCGTGGCCACGCCCTCCGCGACGGTCCGTGCGTCGCCCATGATCTCCTCCATGGTGCGGCCCCGGCCCAGCATCACCCCGACCGTCCGGTTCCGGCTGAGGCCCCCGGTGCAGGTGAGGACCAGGTCCCCCATTCCAGCGAGACCGGCGAAGGTTGCGGGCCGGGCTCCGAGCACTACCCCCAGGCGACTCATCTCGGCGAGTCCCCGGGTCATGAGCGCGGCTACTGCGTTGTGACCCAGCTCGAGACCTGCGGCGACACCTGCGGCCAGCGCGATCACGTTCTTGAGGGCGCCACCGAGTTCCACCCCCACCACGTCCGGGTTGGTGTAGACGCGGAAGCGGTCGGTCTGGAAGAGGGATTGGGCAGCCAGGCGCGCCTCACGGTCGTGGCTGGCCACCACCACGGCGGTCGGCGCCCCCGCCACCACCTCGCGCGCAAAGCTCGGCCCCGAAAGGACGCACTGCCGCTTCGCCTGTTCACGCGGTAGCGCCTCCGCGAAGATCTCGTCCATGCGGCGCAGCGTGGCGACCTCGATCCCCTTCGAAGCCGAGACGACCAGCGCCTCCGGAGGAATGAAGGGCGCCGCCTTCGCCAACAGCGCCGCCGAGTACTGGACCGGACAGACCCACACGACGGCCTCCGCGCCCCGCAGGGCCTCCTCCAGCGAATTGGTGACCCGGAGAGACCGGCTCAGGGGTGCGCCCGCCAGGTAAAGCGTGTTTTCGCAGGTGGCGTTGACCGATTCCACGACCTCGGGTTCCCGGGCCCACATCCACACCACGGCGCCCGTCTCCGCCAGCAGGTTGGCCAGCGCGGTCCCCCACGCCCCCGCACCGATGACCGTCACCTTTCCGGGAGCGCCCACGGTCATTCGACTGCCCCGTCGCGTCCGAAGCCGGCGTCGATGCGCGGTTCCTCTCCAGCCAGGAGCCGACGGATGTTTGAGCGGTGCGCCCACACGACGAACAGCGCGACAAACCCGAAGAACGCCTTCCCCGCCACCCCCGGCCCGGGGATCAGGAGCCCCACGACCCCCACGGTGAGCGCCCCGCAGATCGACGCCACCGACACGGTGCGGCTCACCGCCAGCGCGAGCACCCAGGCCGCCGCCCCCGCGACCGCCGCCACCGGCGCCACCGCGGCGAGCACACCCGCGCTGGTCGCGACCCCCTTCCCTCCCCGGAACCGGACCCAGAACGAGAACACGTGTCCCACGATCGCGGCCGCGCCGTAGGCCACCGTCCACCACGTGCCGGCCTGGCCGTCGGAGCCGGGAAACCACCACACCGGCGCGAAGCCCTTGAAGATGTCCAGTACCACCACCGGAACCGCCGCCCGCCATCCCAGAACCCGAAGTGCGTTGGTCGCCCCCAGGTTGCAACTGCCCAGGGTCCGCAGGTCCTTGCCGTAGACGAAGCGGCCGATCCAGTACGCGGAGGGTGTCGCTCCGGCGACATACGCCGTAAGAACGAGTAAGAGTGCGTTCGTCAAGATTCTCCCCGTCGCTTCGAGCCCCGCCGGCGCCGTTCAACGGGCCCCGCGCCCGCGACTGTGAACGAGGTTATCACAACCGCCGGAGCGGGGCCAGATCGGCGGGCGGCGCGCCCGGCGCTCACTCGCCGCTCTTGCGCAGTCTGATCCGCAGCGGCACGCCGGTGAAGTCCCAGGCGTTCCTCAGGGAATTGACCATGTACCGGCGATAATGCGCCGGGATCGCGTCGGGGAAGTTCGTGAAGACGATGAAGGTGGGAGGCACGGTTCGGGCCTGGGTGGCGTACTTGAGCTTGACGGGACGCCCCCTGAAGTGCGGAGGCGGCTGACGTCCCACCAGGGCCTCCACGGCGCCGTTGACCTCGGGTGTGCCGATGCGGTGGCGCCGCCGCCGGGCAACCTCGCACACCAGGTCGAGCGTCTTGCGGATCCTCAATCCCGTCAGGGCGGATGCAAAGAGGAAGGGGACGTGGCGCAGGAACGGCACCCTCTTCCCGGCTTCGCGCGCGAACTCTGCCGATGTGCCCGTCTCCTTGGCCACCAGGTCCCACTTGTTGCACACAATCACCACCCCGCACCCGGCCTCCCACGCCGTCTCGGCCACCTTGATGTCCTGCACGTGCAGCCCCTCTGCGCTGTCCACCACGACCAGGCACACATCCGCTTCGCGCACCACCCGCGCCGTGCGCAGGCTGCTGTAGTACTCAACCGAGTCCTTCATGCGGGCGTGGCGGCGCAGTCCCGCCGTGTCGATGAAGGTCAGATTCTTCCCGTGGTACCTCATGGTGAGGTCGACGGGGTCGCGGGTCGTCCCGGGCGCCTCGCTCACCAGGACCCGGTCCTCGCCGAAGAGCCGGTTCACCAGCGAGGACTTGCCCGCGTTGGGCTTCCCGATGACCGCGATCCGGATGTCGGCGGGGGTGGGGTCCTCCTCTTCGGCGGGAAGGAGCGGGACGACCGCGTCGAAGAGGTCGCCGAAACCCCTTCCCGAAACCGCACTGACCGGATGGGGCTCCCCCATGCCCATCTCCCAGAAGTCGAGGTGGGATCGCTCCGCCGGCAGATTGTCGACCTTGTTCACGGTCAGAAGCACGGACTTGTCCGTCCTGCGCAGCACCTCCGCCAGCCTCTGGTCGAGAGGATGCACGCCGGTCTTCGAGTCCACCAGGAAGAGTACCACGTCCGCCTCCTGCACGGCGATCATCGCCTGTTCGCGGATGAGGCGGTCGATCGTGCGGTCGGATCCCTCCACCACCCCCCCGGTGTCCACCAGGAAGAACGAGCGTCCGGTCCACTCCGCCACCTCGAAGTTCCGGTCGCGCGTGACGCCCGGGGTGTCGTCCACGATGGCCACCCGGCGCCCGATGGCACGGTTGAAAAAGGTCGACTTCCCCACATTCGGTCGCCCCACGACCGCGACGACCGGGAGGCTCATGAGGCGGTGAGCGCCTCGACGAAGTCGTGACCCGGACGAACGGCCGCCGGGGCGAAGCGCGCCTCGACCTCCGCCAGGGCCACGCCGTCGATGAAGACGCGGTCGCCGTTGAGCGCCTCGCCCGGCAGGAGCAGGAGGTCGCCCGGCCGGCCTTCCGCCACGGCGTCCAGGATGTCGCCCCCCGCCAGCAGCCCCGCGATCGTGACCGATGGGCCGAAGTACCGGTTGCGAACCGTCAGCACCTCCACCGCGCACCCCATCCGGCGCGAGGCCTCCGGAACCAGCTCCTCGAAGAACGGCCTCATCGAAATGCCCGTCACGACCCGGATCCGGTCCACGCCCTCCACCGGTGCGATCCGGTCCTTCTCCGCCTCGAACCCGTCAACCAGCGCACGCACCGCCCCCACCCCGTTCTCGCGCAGCGTCCAGTCATCGTAGTAGCCGGCCTCCGGAACGTCCCGTCCGGCGATCAGGAAGAGCTCGTCGGCCGCGTAGCACCAGTGCTGTCCCCTTTCCCGCGACGCACTTGCCCGAATCCCCTCCGTCTGATCCAGCGCCGCCGCCGCCTCGTCGCGGCGAAGCGGCCGGACCGGGCGGCCGAGGTTGTAGCGGGTCAGGCCCACCGGCACCACCGACAGGGTGAGCACCCCCGGACCGAGGGCGTAGAGGTCCCGAATGGTGCGGTCGAGCTCCTCGACGTCATTCCACTCCGGGCAGAGCACCACTTGCGTGTGCACCTCGAGTCCCCCTTCCAGCAGCTCCCGCAGCTGCTCCACGATCAGGCCCGCGCGATCGTTCTTGAGGAGGCGGATCCGGACATTCGGGTCGGTCGCGTGCACGCTCACGTAGAGGGGCGAGATGCGCTGTTCGACGAGGCGGCGGAGTCCGCGCGGGCCGAGATTCGTCAGCGTGACGTAGCTGCCGTAGGTGAAGGACAGGCGGAAATCGTCGTCGCGCAGCCAGAGCGGGTCGCGCGCATCCGGGGGATTGCCGTCGATGAAGCAGAACACACACTCGTTGGCGCACTCGCGGATCTTGTCCCGCGCCGGCACGATGCCCAGCGATTCTGAAGGGTCCCGGGCGATCTCGTATACGACACGATCGCCATCCGGCCCGACAGCTTCCAGCTCGATCTCTTCGTCCGCGGTGCGGAACATGAAGTCGAGGCCGTCCCGAACCCGCTCCCCGTTGACGGTCAGGATCCGGGTGCCAATGCGGAGCTCCAGCGCTTCCGCAATCGACCCCTGCCCGATCTCACCGATTCGTACCAAGGTTCCGCGCCTCCCGCGCCAGCAGTCCGTGGATCAAGGCCGCCCGGGCACCGAAAGCGGTCAGGCGCCGGATCGGCTCCCCCTTTCGGTTCAGCCGCGCCCTCCCCGCGGATCAGCGGTGGCGCGCGAGCATCTCCTGAAAAGCGAGGGTGTTGCGCACGGGCTCCCAGGTCTGGCGCGTCGACAGCGAGTTCACCGTTACAAGCGTGGAACTTGTGATCAGGGGTTCGAGGAGTTCCACCGCCATCTCCACCTCTCCCAGCTCCGCGTAGGTCTGGGCCCAGCGGCGCTGCACCCCGGGTCGTTCGTCGTCGCTCAGGGGCATGGACATCGCCTTGGCCAGCGCGGCGCGCGCGTCGGCCGCCCTGCCCGCCCGGGCCAGGTTGCGCGCGTACTGGCCCTGCCAGTTGGCCTGCGCGTCCGGGTCGTCGAACTCCAGCGGATTGCGGTCCCAGGCAGCGACCAGCTCTCCCCACAGTATGCGCGATTCGTGCAGGCGCCCCGCCACCCGGTGCACCCACGCCTTCTCGGCCAGGCAGGAACAGTCATAGAGCGAGTCGGGGTGGTTGAGCCTGAAATCGAGGATCATCTCGTCGAACTCGCCCCCCTGCAACAGCGCCGGAAAGTTGTTGGTGATCGATGCGATCTGCTGGGGTGTCATCGGGTGGATCCCGAGCGCTCGCCGAAAGGCCCGCCGCATGCCGTTCGCACCCTCGCCGGCGGCCAGGGCCTGGAAGATCATCTCCGTGACCCAGGCGTTCTGGCCCTGTTCGAGCGCCGTGGTGGCGCGGCCCATCAGCTCATCGCCGGTGTCGAAATCCCCGAGCAGCCGGGCGGCGGCGGCGCCCCGGAGGAGAATATCCAACTGCGTGGAACCCTCGGCCGCTTCGATCCGGCGCAGGAGCTCCTCGTTGGGAGTCTGTCCCGCCGCCGGGGAACCGGCCGCGAGAACGAGAGCAATGAGAACCGGAACTGAACATCGCATGGGCCACCTCCCGGCGAAGAGTGAGGAAACGAACCCCGAACTCGCTGTTATCGCTGTAACTTGGCTGACTCGGAAAATACAGCATCGACGGGTGGTAATGCCAGACTCCCCCGCCCTTCCCGACGCCGGCCACCGATCCAGGCGGGAAAGGTGGCGACGCAACGGATCAGAAGAGGGCGAACAAGCGGGAGACGGGACTCGAACCCGCGACCCTCAGCTTGGGAAGCTGATGCTCTACCACCTGAGCTACTCCCGCGAGCCGTTCGCCGACAGCCGCCAACCCCCGGCGGAGTTCCCCGCTTCCCTCCAGGGGAACACCGCCGCCCGAGGTTGGCCGGCTACCTTGGAGGTATGATCTGAAAGTAGTACCCGACCACTTCCTGATCGCTGGTAAGGTCGGCCTGGAAAGTCGTGGTTTCGCCCGGTGCCGGCGCCTCCACCCGCAGGCTGGCGGTCCCGACCGTGGCACCGTCACTCCCATTGAAATGAACGCGAACCGTCACCATGGTGCCGGTCTCCAGGCTCTTGTTGGTGAATTCCGCCGTGACCGTTCCTCCCCCGCCAGGCTGCGGAAACAGGGTCGGATTCAGGACGCTGAAGTCCAGGTTCTGCATCTCCTGAAGGTAGCGCGCGGCTTCCTGGCCCTGGTCGGTCCCTGCCAGGCAGCGTGCCAGGATTCGGTAGTTGTCCAGATGGTACTGGTCGAGATCGATCAGCTTCATGGCAACTGGAACACACGCCTCGAAGTCTTCCGCCAGGTTGAGCGAATAGGCCTGCAGGAAGACGGCTTCACGGTGCTGCGGCGAGATCTCGAGCACCCGTCCGAACGCCTCGGCGGCCCGCTGCAGGTTGTCTGTGTTGTACAGACCCACGCCGATATTGAAGTAATCGCCAGCGCCGAGACTCGCGTCGGACAGGAGGTTGTCGTAGATGGCCTGGGCGGAATCGGGCATTCCGGCCTCGACCAGCACGGCAGCCCGGTTGGCCAGCGCATCGAGGTCGTCAGGATGCGTCTCCAGGTATGCGGCAAGGTCGGCTGCGGCTTCGGTGAACCGCTCCTGCTGAACCAGGAGGACCGCGCGGTTGTTGACCACGGTCCTTTCGTAGTCCACCCATTCGTCGGCGACGGCGCTGTCGCTCATCATCATCTCGGCGGTACTCGGATCACGGATCACTTCGAGGGCTGTCGCATACGCGTCGATGGCGTCGTCCACCCGGCCGACGTCCGGGTATGAACTCCCCAGGTTCATCAGGGCCTGCGGGTAGCGCCCGGGGTAGATCACCTCGGCGGACTCCCACAACTCAATGGCCTGTTGCATGTTCCCCGCGTCCATCGGGTCGGTGGCCGAATTGAAGGCCGACCTCCACGCCCCATCCCGCACCAGCTCGACATCGGCTTCGTAGCCCGGGTGCATCTCCAACGCTATCCGGAGCAGCGTGTCGGCCGCCTCGTAGTCCCACAGTCCGACCTGGGCCCGAGCGGCCTGGAAATAGCCGACGGGGTTCGTGGGATCCTCCGCGATCGAATTGAGGGCTGCGTTCAGCGCGTCCTGGAAGCGCGCCCCGGCTCCCATCGCCTCGGCCTGTGTCAGAAAGAGCTCCGCGCTCCGGGTGTATTCATTGTCCCTGAGGCCGTCCCCTCCGCCCCCGCCTCCGCCGCC
>VXOC01000142.1 GCA_009840215.1 Gemmatimonadota bacterium
CGGGAACCCCTTGGGGGGAAGCCCCGCTCGTTGCTCGCAACGGGGCCTCCCCACCAGGAGCCTTACGGGATCTTCTTCTCCGGAAGCAGCACGAACTTGGCGTACTGGTCCAGGCGCAGGTAGCGGATGGCGGCCTGCTGCACCTGCTCGGCGGTCCAGCTCTCGATCCGGTCGTAGGACGGGATCCGGCGAATGTCCATCCCGGCCTGTTCGTAGGCTCTGAGCTGGCCGTGCCAATACCCGTTCTCCTCCAGATTGGTCTCCTTGGAGCGCCGGTCGGTCTCGCGCACCTTTGCGACCGTCTCCGGATCCGGTCCTTCGGTCTTCAGGCGCTCGATCTCCTCGAAGACCACCGCGCTCAATTCCTCGGCGCGCTCCGGATCCGATCCGAACTGGACGGTGATCTGGTACTCCTCGTCGGGCCGGTACGAGAGAGACGAAGAAACGCCCACGCCGTAGGTCCCGCCCAGATCTTCGCGGAGCGACTCGCGCAGCTCGATGCGCAGAATGCTCGCCATCGCCGTGAGCGTCGTCGATTCCTCAATGGAATACTCGGCGTCGCCCGCAAAGATGATCTGTGTCTGGCTCTGCGGCTCCAGTCCCTTGTGCACGACCTTTTCGATCACTCCGGCGGGGGGATCGATCCCGTGGTCCACCCAAGTCTCCTCACGGCCCAGGTTGGGCAGCCCGCCCAGCCACGTCTCCACCAGGGGCCGGATGCCGTCCAGGTCGAAGGCGCCCACGAAGTAGAAGGAGAAGTCGGAGGCGTCCGCGAAGCGGTCCCTGTAGAAGTCGAATGCCACATCCAGATCCGCATTCTGCACGGCCTCCAGTACCTGGGCCATGGAGCCCCCCGCCCGCGGGTGTCCCTGGCTCATGGTGCTCGCCACGGTATCCAGCATGACGAACTGCGGCATGGCGCCCATGTTGGCCATCGCGGCCATCTGTGCCTTGAAGGCCGCGAATGCGTCCTCATCCTTTCTGGGAGCCGTGAAATACAGGTAGATGAGCTGGAACGCCGTCTCCAGATCCTGCGGAGACGCATTGCCGTTGATCCCCTCGGTGAGCTGTCCGATCGATGGTGACACCCCGACCTGCTTCCCGGTCAGCTTGTTGCGCAACTCGATCTGGTCGAACTCCCCGACACCCCCCTGCCCCACCGCCTGGATCGCGACTTCCGCATCCATGAAGGTCTCTTCGGATGCCAGCGAAGTCCCCCCGGGGCTGGTCGCCGAGAAGAGGACCTGGTCGTCCTTGAAGTCGGTGGGCTTCAGCACGACCCGCACGCCGTTCTCGAGCTCCCAGATCGTGACGCCGATCTCGTCCACCGCCTCTTCCGAGACCACCGGAGAACCCCCGGGGACCTCGGCGACCAGCGGTGCTTCGACCTCGGTGAACTCGTACGCCGCGATCTCGGTCCCCGCGACTGCCGCGAAGATGGCCGTCATCTCCTCCTCGGTCGGCACCTCGTTGCCCTCCTTCTCGGGACCCGAGACCAGAATCACGCGGCCCTCTTCCCGCATCCATTCATGACCGACCGCGTTGACCTCCTCGAGGGTGATCCCGGGGAGCAGGAGGTCCACCAGCTGCTTTTCCACTTCGACGGCGGGATAGGGATTGTCCTCCAGGAAGACGTTGATGTAGCGGCTTGCGAGCGACCCCGACTCCCGGTTCGCCACCTCGGCCAGCCTGCTCTCGTAGAGCCGGGCGAGCGCGGTCTTCTGCCTCGCCAGCTCGCCGGCGGTGAAGCCGTGGCGTGCGACCCTTTCCGCCTCGGTGAGGACGGTTTCGATTCCCCGCAGGAAGCCGTTGTCGGCCACGTTGGCGGACAGCTGGGCCGCGTTCATGTTGCGGGAGAACCCTCCGCTCAGACCGACACCCGCGCCGAGGAACGGCGGGTCCGCCTGCAACGTCAATTCGGACAACCTGCGGCTGATCATGCCGCCGTACAACGACCGGATGCGGGCGTTGCGGAAGTCACCCACGGTGCCCTGCGAATTCAGAGGCCGCTTGTACAGCACCCGGACCTGGTTGAACGGCAACTCCGGGTCGGTGGCGATCGAGATGAGCGGACCGTGGTCGATCGGGACCTCCGCTTCGGTCCTGGGACGCGGATCGGCCGGGTTCTGCAACACGCCGAACCGCTCCCGGATCGTCGCTTCGATCGCGGCGGGGTCGAAATCGCCGACGGCGATCACAGCCATCAGGTCCGGGCGGTACCAGTCTTCGTAGAAGCTCTGCAGCCGTTCGGCGGGTGCGGTGCGGAGGATTTCGGTATCGCCGATCGGGAGCCGGTCGGCGTAGCGCGATCCGTGCAGCATGTACGGAAACTCCTGGTCCTGGATCCGCGCCGGGCCTCCGCGCCGCCCGCGCCACTCCTCGATCACCACCCCGCGCTCCTTGTCGACCTCTTCCGGATCGAAGACGACGGCGCTCGCCCAGTCCACCAGGATCTGGAAGGCCGTGGAGAGCACCTCCGGGTCGTCCATGGGGACCTGGAGCATGTACACGGTCTCGTCGAAGCTGGTGTAGGCGTTGATGTCGGGGCCGAAGCGCATCCCGATCGACTCGAGGTAGTTCACCAGGGCCTGCTTCTCGAAGTTCTCCGTGCCGTTGAAGGCCATGTGCTCCACGAAGTGCGCCAGTCCGAGCTGGTCCTCGTCCTCCAGGATCGAACCCGCGTTGACGACGAGGCGCAGTTCGGCCCGGTTTTCCGGCTGGTCGTTCTGGTGGATGAAGAAGGTGAGCCCGTTGTCGAGCGTGCCGGTCACGACGGCGGGGTCGGGGGGGATGGGGGCGTCCATGG
>VXOC01000149.1 GCA_009840215.1 Gemmatimonadota bacterium
CCCCCCCCCCCCCCACTTTTAATACACATCCCGCGCCCCCCCCCACCTCCACCCGAAAGATCCTCGCCAGCGCCCGACGCGTAAACGCGCCCGGGGTGGGGGTAGGGGGAAGAGATGTAAGGAAAAGTTGACAATATGTCATGTTTAGTATACATGTTTCTCATTGGAGGCATACTCGCGCCCGGTACGAACAGGAGAGCAACCACATGCAGGATCGATTGGACGAATGAACGTAAGCTGCTTATGATAAGTGCATGGACCGTACCATCCAACGCTACCTCGCCGAGATCGGCCGCAAGGGAGGCAGGAAGAGTCGCCGCAGGCTCGACCCCGAGACCGCCCGGGCCATGGTGAGGGTTCGTGAGGCTCGGCGCGCGTATCGCAAGTTCCATGCGATGTGCTTCTGGTCGTACCGCAAGGATCTGAGAATCGGCCTGGCCGACGTGGCCTGGGTGGCGGAGACCCTGAAGAAGAACGGCGACATGCGGGCCTGGAAGGCGGCGGAGCGCCTGTGCCGCTAACCGATCTTCAGCGGCAGCTCTTGGCCTTGCTGGCCCGTTCGAGGGAATCGGACGGCTACTTGGCTGGTGGAACGGCGATCCACCTCGCTTCGGCCTCCAGCCGCTTCAGCGAGGATCTCGACTTCTTTCATGATTCCGCCGAAGCCGTAGCGGAGTCGTTCGCGCGGGACAGCGCAGTGCTGGAGGCCGCTGGCTACCGCGTCCAGGTTCGCCTTAGCCAGCCGGGGTTCATTCAGGCAATCGTGGAGACTGATGACCAGGAGGCAACGCGCATCGATTGGGCTCACGATTCAGCATGGCGATTCATGCCGTTGGCGTCGGACGAGATGGGCGGCCTGTTGCTCCACGAAATCGACCTGGCAATCAACAAGGTGCTGACACTCGCGGGTCGCGACGAGGCGCGGGATTTCGTGGACATCCTCTACGTGCACGAGCACATTCTTCCGCTGGGTGCACTGATCTGGGCAGCCGTCGCAAAGGACCCCGGGTTCACGCCGGCTTCGCTTCTCGAACAGTTGAAGCGCCGAGGTCGCTATCGGCCCGAGGAAATCGACCGGATCGAACTCGCCGCCCCCTTGGATCTCGTCGAAGCGAAGGCAGCCTGGCGGACCGCCCTTTCCGACGCGGACAAGTTCATCCGCGAGAGGCCCCACGACGAGGTCGGCTGCCTGTACTACTCTCCGAGCCGCGACTGCTTCGTCGCCCCGTTCCCCGGCATCTCCCTGGCGGAGCAGGGTCTGGTCCCCCACTTCGGTCAATCAGGGGGAATCCTGCCGGCGGTCCGTGGACAAAGCCACCCGAGCACCGAGAGCGGTGAGGTGCCGGGCCGGCAAGGCGCGACGAAAGGGAAATAGCAAGAGTCATTCGCCCGAGGAGCAACGCAGAGCGTAGCGGTCCAGCGCGGATCCAGATTCTGATGAAGACCTCATCGCCCAGGTTGGCGACCGTTCGGTATTTCGACGTGCCATTCCTCAGCTCATCCAGGAAGCCGTGCACCTGTCGGCGGGCCTGCTACTCGATTGTCGACCTGCTCGCCAGCCTGCGCTCCCGAGCGAATGACCGAACCCTGATTGCCCTCTCCTACCCTCCTCCCCCGGAACGATTCGCGCACCCGAGAGCGGGGAGGTATGATGTGTCCACCATGCAGACCCAGCTGACACCGACGACTTGGGAGGATGTCCTGCGGATGCCGGACGACGGCAACCGCTACGAGTTCATCGGGGGGCGGCTGTGTATCACGCCCGCGCCCGTGACTCGGCACCAGCGCGTCCTGGCGCGTCTTTGGTCGGCTCTGATCCCCATCCTTGTGGACTCCGGACGCGGAGAGGTGCTCTCCGCCCCGCTCCTGGTCCAGTTTCCCGGAACCGACGACCGCGTCCAGCCCGACCTTCTGTTCATATCCGAAGAGAGGCGGGAGATCATCGGCGAGAAGCAGGTGACGGGCGCACCCGACCTCGTCGTCGAGATCCTGTCGCCTTCCACCGCGCACCGGGACCGCGGGATCAAGCTCGACCTGTACGCGCGGTCCGGCGTCCGGCAATACTGGATCGTGGATCCGGTCGAGGATGTGGTCGATGTCTGGCGCTTCGGGGACGAGCCAGGGCACGAACGCTTCTCCGGCGAGTTCTCCGTGCGGCTCGGAGCCGAGCGGCTGGGGCGGATCGACCTCGATCAGGTCTTCTCCCGCCACCTGGACGTGTGGGGAGCGCGGGAGCCGTAGCGAGGCGTCCGGCTTGGTCGATCAAGGTTAGCCATGGTAGATCGATGGAGTCATGGCAGACAATTGATCTCATGGCGGACATACCGCTCGCACCGGAAGAAGATGGAGATGGTAGCGTCACAGGAATATACCACGCCAGTCTCGTTCACCATGAAGCCGACATCTTGTACATAGCAGAATCGGCCTGTGATCAGACGATTTGGGAGGCCGATGCTCGGATGGGTCTGAGCAACCCCCTCAGCTAGCCGCCGCCCGCACCACTATCGTTACCTCCACATCCGTCAGCAGTCCCCCGTCATCCGCCCGACCGCGCAGCAGATAGGTCCCCGGCCGATCAAACGTCACTTTCACCGTCCACCGCCCATCCTCCGGCAGCTCAGGCGCAACCCACAGCGGCGCCCACGGCGAATTCGCCCCGGCGCGCGTGTCCTCCCACACCTTGATCTGGGGCGGGTCGAAGGTCACTGCAGCGGCGGAGCCCGAATCCCCCGCATCCCCCACCCCCTCCCCACCCCGTTACAGTAACCACGACATGAACAGCCCGTTCACCT
>VXOC01000080.1 GCA_009840215.1 Gemmatimonadota bacterium
GGGTGGGGGAGGGCGGGAGATGGACCGGGCTGCCGAGCCCGCGCCCGCCAGCGGACGGTTCCCCGCCAAACCGGCTGCGAGAGCTCCGCCGGCCGCTACCGTGGTCCTGAGAAAAGTCCGCCGACTGCCGTCCATCGTCCGTACCTCCGTCGTGTAGCCCTTGCGCTCGCGCCGACGGGCGGCATCGGATGGCCGGGGCCCTTGTGCCCTCCGGCCGAGGTGGTCCGGCCGGACCCTACAGGTCGCGCTTGCGCATGCTCAGAAATGCGATCAACAGGAAGATGGCGCTGTATGCCAGCACCGCAATGGCCATGACCTCGACATCGAGGAACTCCAGGGGCGCGGCTCCCCGCTCGGCACGGTCGGCGTTGACGCTGGCGAGTACCTCCGGGTAGTGCGCCAGATTGTCTCCGAGGTCCTGCACAAGGTTGTAGGGAAGGAACTCGGAGAGATCCCTCAGCGTTTCGCCGCCGCGCACCATCAAACCGGTGATCGCCTCCTCGACGATGAGGTACAGGAAGAGGACGCCCAGCCCCGGCCCCGCGGAGCGGATCAGCACCGAGAGCATCAACCCCGCGCTCCCGAAGATCAGCATGTTCAGGACACTCCCGGCCAGGTAGCTGAGGTCGGTCGAGCGGATGAACTCGGGACCGCCCTCGCTCGGGCTGAACAGCGTACCCCCGACGCCAATGGAGACCACCGTCACCACAAACAGCAGGACAAGTCCGGCCAGCACCATCACCTTCCCGCTGTAGAGGCGCTCCTTGCTGAGCCCGTCGATCACGTTCTGTCTGCCGGTGCGCCAGGAAAACTCCGGTGCGACGAGCAGAATCATCAGCACGGCAATGAAGAACGGTCCGGGCCCGGTCAAGCCGAACACGATGTCCGGCCAGGCCTCGGGCAGGGCGTAGCTTGCCCAGTCGTACCGGTGTGCACTGCGGACATTCTCAAAGGTGGCCATGGCGTTGAAGGCGGCGAACACCCCCGCCGCCACCCAGAACGCCCGTCGCTTGACCGCCTTCAGCACCTCGATTCGCAGGAGTACGCCCACGATCCCGGTACGGAATCCGCCGTCGCGTCCCCGGGTTGCAGTCCCTCCACCTGTCGACTCGCTCATGATGCGATCTCCGTCATCGAGTCGAAGTCCCCCCTCGTGAGGTCGATGAACACCTCCTCCAGACTCGGGCGATGGGGTGCCAGGTGCGACAGGTGGATCCCCCGCGCGGCCAGGTAGCAGTTCAGGCCGGCCAGATCATCGCTGCGCAGCCCAACGACGATCCCACCCCCCTCCGACCGGCGCACGGACGTCACTTCCGGATAGCTCTCGAGGGCGGTTGCCAGCGCGTCCTCGTCCTCTGCGCGCAGCAACGCCGACTTCCCCGCGCTCACCACCTCCTCCACCGTGCCCGACGCCACGATCGTCCCCTTGCGCACGATTGCCACGTGCGTGCAGGTGCGCTCCACCTCCCACAGCAGGTGGCTCGACAGGAAGATCGTCTTGCCGCGATCGGCCAGAATACCGATGATCTCGCGGATCTCGCGCATGCCCTGCGGGTCGAGGCCGTTGGCGGGCTCGTCCAGGATCACCAGTTCGGGGTCGCTGAGCATGGTGGCCGCCAGTGCCAGCCGCTGCTTCATGCCGAGCGAATAGGTGCGGAAGCGGTGTTTCGCGCGGTCCGCCAGGCCGACCAGTTCCAGGCACTCCTCGATGCGTGCCCGCCCGACCCCCTTGATCGCGGCGGCGATGCGCAGGTTGTCCCGGCCGCTCATGTACGGGTAGAAGTTCGGCGTCTCGAGGGTGGCGCCGACCCGTGAACGTGCGGCGAGGAGGCCCTTCGGGTCGGAGGCTCCAAAGAGCTGGAAGTTGCCGCCGGTCGGGTTGATGATGCCGACGAGCATCCCGATGGTGGTGGTCTTGCCGCTGCCGTTGGGGCCCAGGAAGCCGAAGACCTGGCCCTCCTCGACGGCGAACGAGACCTGGTCCACCGCGAGGACGGACTTCGAGGCGCGTCTTCCGTACCGCTTGGTGAGTTCGTGCGTTTCGATGACGGGCATGGATGGGGCGGGGGTGGTGGGTTGCACTGGGGGACAGTGAAGGTACGAATGTAGGGGGTTCACAGGTTTCGATGCGGGCAACCGCGAGGGGCGATACTAACGTCTTCTCTCCGACAGCCCTCAACAAGATGGGCCGTGGGTCTCCCGTGGAGACATCCGGAGCCCCATTATCAGTCCACGCCTCAACCGTCGGCCCAACGCCAATCAGCAGGAAGAACACCGCCTTGAACGACCAGCAACCCGAGACGAAGCAGCCCAATACCTTCTGGGCCGAAGGCCGCCGCCGCGGCGTCTTCCGGGTGGGCGGACTCTACGTCGCCGGTGCTTTCGTGATCCTGCAGCTGGGCGAGATCGTGCTGCCGGCCTTCAACGCGCCGGACTGGGCGCTGCAGACGCTGGTCGTCTTCGTCTTCCTGGGCCTCCCGGTCGCGCTCGCCTTCTCCTGGGTCTACGACCTGAGCCCCGAGGGATTGAAGCGCACCCGCAGCCTGATGCCGGTCGGGGGCAGGTCGCTCGTTCCCGGGCTCGCGCTGCTCGGCGTGACCGCGCTCTCCGCCGGACTCGGCGCCTGGTGGTTCAGCCGCAGCGCAATGGGGACTCCCGACACCGACGCGGGCGCCTACACCCCTCCGTCATCCCCCGCCGCCTTCGCCTCCCTCGACCCCAGAAGTATTAACAAATACGAGCCCACGAGGCGTTGGGGGAGGGGGGGATGAGGGGGGGGGGAGGGTAAAAA